>CAZXTH010000020.1:3857-7592 GCA_964643585.1 uncultured Pseudoalteromonadaceae bacterium | reverse complement strand
CCGGTTGTCTCAGCAGTCTGCAGTAACCTTGCTGCGCACCGCTCTGGCCAATACAGGTTTCAGTGCTTCACAGGCTCAGCTACCGGTTAGAGAGCTTAGCGGCGGGGAGCAACTGAAGCTGTTATTGACAGCCTGCTCATTACTACCGGAAGCTGCATTTCTGTTACTGGATGAACCAGATAATCATCTGGATTTTCAGGCGAAAGCGATGCTACTCAGTTTTCTGCAGCACTATGCCGGAGGTTTTGTGTTAGTCAGCCACCAACCAGCATGGTATCAGCCGCTGCATTTCAATCAGGAAATACAGCTAAACAACCGGAATAGCTATTAGTGGTCACCTGTTACAATAAAAAACGGGCAGCCCCTTGAATTAACCACGATGGAAAGTCATTTAGTTACTATATCGATCACAGAACCGGAAACACTATGTCACACACTATCGACTTACTAAACTGGCGTTATGCCACCAAAAAGATGCAGCAAAATACTGCAGTGCCAGCTGAAAAGCTGGAGCGGATCCTTGAAGCTGTCCGGTTAAGTGCCAGCTCCAGTGGTTTACAACCCTATCAGGTACTGGTGATTACTGATCCTGAACTGAAGAAACAGATCCGTGCTGTTGCCTGGGATCAGTCTCAGGTAACCGATTGTTCGCATTTGCTGGTTTTCGCTGCGTGGGATAACTACACCACAGAGCGTATCAATATGATGTTCGACCTGGTTAACGAGCAACGCGGCTTTAAAAATGATGGCTGGGAAGCCTATCGCCAGAAGCTGCTGGCTTATTATCCACAGCGTCCGGCACAGCAGAACTTTGAACATGCTGCACGCCAGGCTTATATTGGCCTGGGCTCTGCATTAATTGCAGCCGCAGAAGAAAAAATTGATGCTACCCCAATGGAAGGGTTTGAGCCGGAAAACGTCGATGCCATTCTGAACCTGCCAGCCCTTGGCTTGAAATCAGTACTATTGCTGCCATTAGGTTACCGCCAGGCAGAGGGTGACTGGCTGGTTAATCTGAAAAAGGTACGCCGTACTAAAGAAGATTTTATTATTAACCGCTGAAGCCAAAACCAACAAAAAAGCCTGCATTTCTTAATGCAGGCTTTTTATCATCTGTAAATCCAAGGATTATTCTGGCGCTTTTGAAACACCCACCATCGCCGGACGCAACAAGCGGCCGTTCAGCTCATAACCTTTTTGCATAACAAATGTCACTGTATTAGGCGCAACATCTGCTGATGGAAGAATACTCATTGCCTGATGCAATTCAGGATTAAACTGCTCGCCTTGTGGATTAACCTGATTCACACCATATTTGCCCAGCACATCAATCAAGCCTTTCAGGGTAAGATCAACACCTTCCAGCACGCCTTTCAGTGCTTCATCTTCCCGGTTAGCAAATTCGAGAGCCCGTTCCAGGTTATCAACTACTGCTAATAAATCACCAGAGAACTTCTCCAGCGCAAATTTATGGGCTTTTTCAACATCTTGAGATGCACGGCGGCGAATATTGTCAGATTCAGCTTTAATACGCAGTAACAAATCCTGCTGTTCAGCCAGCTGTGCTTTACTTTGCTGCAGCTCTGTTTCAAGTTTAGCAATAATTGCCTGCTCGCCGGATAATTCCACTGTATCAGCATGTTGCTGCTCAGATGCGTCCTGCTGTTGAATTACTTCTTCTGCCTGCTCGTTTGGCCGTTGTTGCTCAGTCATACGTAACTACTCCCAATTTAAGTAGGTCTATTATGGGGATGGATTCTGTCGATTCAAGTTTAAATTAAGTGCTCTGCTGCAGGCTTCCACTAATGGTACCAACTGAGCATAATTCATACGCCGTGGCCCAATCAGTGCAATAAAGCGGTGGGGGCTGTCTTGATAACGCTGTGTTATCACACTGACACCGGACAACTCAGCAAAACCTGACTCTCGCCCAAGTATCAGTTTAGGCGTATCATCAGAGGTGACTGAGTGCAGCAGACTGACCAGCCGCTCCGGCTGTTCCAGCATTTGCATAACCTGCTGCAGCAGTGGATTATGCTGATATTCCTGTGATAACAGTAACTGATGCTGACCGTAAATAAGTGGCTGGTGTTGTTGTAACTCATCAAGACTTAACTGCCCCAGTACTTTTTGCAGTAATAACTGGCATAAGCCTGTTTCTGTTCTGACGATAGTACCCAAGCGTACAATACCATCCTGCCACTGGCCGCCAGATAACGCCGCGTTAAGCAGGCACAGCACTTTACTTAGCGTGGTGTTATCAATACTCTGCCCGCAGTCCAGTACCCGATGTAATATATCGCCATCTTCATCAATGACAACCAGCAACAAACGATCACTTGCCAGCCTCACAAGCTCTGCTTGCCTTACTTTACGCCCTCCCGCTTTCGGCGCACTCACAACCGCCACAAAACCAGTCAGGTTTGTCAGTAACTGCCCTGCCTGCTGACACAGTAACGACACAGGTAACTGCGGCACCAGTTTCTTACGGATTTCATTTTCCCAGCGGCTGCTGATGGGCTGCAACTGCAGCATCTTATCAATAAATAAGCGAATACCAGATGTAGTTGGAATGCGTCCGGCAGAGGTATGAGGAGAGCGGATTAATCCTTGTTGCTCAAGCTGCATCATGGTGTTGCGCACAGTAGCAGAGCTCACTGCCAATTGGGTATTATCAGCCAGGATCTTGGACGATACCGGCAAGCCATCAGCCAGATACTGTTCAACAATCAGTTTTAAAATCAGCTCGGGTCTGCTTAATATAGCTGTCATACCTGCTACCTGTGACACTACTGATACTAATGTGGGGTAAGCATTAGGAAATATCAAGCCACCCTGATATTATCGCAACGGGAATGGCTTCCTGTGATTTAAGGATAATTCAATGAATTATGCATTCAGCAAAATAGGACTGATTGGCAAACCCAACCATCAGGGAGCCAACCTGACATTGCTCAGCTTGTATAAATTTCTGCAGTCACTTGGTCTGGCAGTTTGTGTTGAAGAACGGGTAGCCCAGTTTTTATCACTACCTGATGCAGAAGTACTCGGACTGGTCGATCTGGGTAAAAGCTGTGATCTGGCAATCGTAGTGGGTGGCGATGGTAATATGCTGGGAGCCGCCAGAGTACTATCACGATTTGATGTTGCTGTGCTTGGCGTTAACCGGGGAAATCTTGGATTTTTAACCGACCTTGCACCGGAAGACTTTGAACAGCCGCTGACTCAGGTACTGACAGGCAATTTCGTTAATGAAAAACGCCACCTGCTAGAGATTTCAGTACATCGCCACGGTGTAGTAAAAAGCAGCAACAGTGCTGTGAACGAAGCCGTACTGCACGCCGACAAAATCGCCCATATGATCGAATTTGAAGCCTATATCAATGATGAGTTTGTCTTCAGCCAGCGATCTGACGGCCTGATCGTCAGTACGCCAACCGGCTCAACAGCTTATTCTTTGTCTGGCGGAGGTCCAATCCTTACACCCGATCTGGATGCTATCAGCCTAGTTCCAATGTTCCCCCACACATTGAGTAGCCGCCCGCTGGTCGTATCCGGTAACAGCCAGATACGCCTGAAAGTCGCTGAAGGTAATGATGCTCATCTACAGGTAAGCTGTGACAGCCATGTAATTTTGGCAGTGATGCCAGGTGATGATATTTATATCCGCAAACACCCTTTGCCGTTAAGGCTGGTTCATCCGCCGGGGTACAGCTATTACCACGTATTGCGCAA
>CAZXTH010000020.1:0-3847 GCA_964643585.1 uncultured Pseudoalteromonadaceae bacterium | reverse complement strand
CAATAAGCTGGGCTGGGGCAGCAAACTTTATTAAGCAGACTCTTGCCATCAGCAAAAATACTGTATAAATTTACACTATAAACAGTATTCAGGCGGGAGCTATTCATGCTGTGTCACTTACATATCAGTAATTTTGCTATTGTCCGAGCTCTGGAAATCGACTGGGCAGCCGGGATGTCTACCATTACCGGAGAAACCGGTGCCGGTAAATCTATTGCCATTGATGCCCTGTCACTTTGTCTGGGTGAAAGAGCAGATGCCAGTGTCGTTCGCCCAAGCGCTGACAAAGCTGATATTGTTGCCACATTTGATATAAGCGCACTGCCTGCAGCCCAAAACTGGCTGGAAGAACAGGATCTTCGTATCGGCAACGACTGCATTATCCGTCGGGTTATCAGTAATGAAGGGCGCTCCCGCGGCTATATTAACGGTGTTCAGGTTCCGGCACAGCAATTGAAAGCACTTGGGCAGCATCTGCTGAGTATTCATGGTCAACATGCCCACCAGTTACTGCTAAAACCAGATTATCAACGCCAGTTACTGGACGCCTTCTCGGCGTCTCCGGCATTACTGGCCGACACCCGTCAGAAATGGCGCCACTGGCAGCAATTGCAACAGGAATACCACAGCCTGCAAGAGTCGCAACAACAGCGTGACGCAGTACGGCAATTACTGGAATATCAGGTTGCTGAACTGGATCAATTTGCTCCGCTGGATGGCGAATATACCGAACTGGAAGCAGAACATAGCCGGCTGAACCACGGGCAAACCCTGATTTCTCAAAGCCAGCAATGTTTGCAATTACTGTATGACGATGAAGAACAGAATATCTGCCATGCTCTGACAGCGGTAACCACAAAACTGGAGCAACTAGCTGCCCTGGATAACACACTACAGCCGGTATTGCAGTTGTTGGTTGATGCTCAGGTGCAGGCTGAAGAAGCCAGCCGCGAGCTTCGCCGCTATGCCGACAGGGTAGAACTGGACCCAGAACGCTTACAACAAATTGACGAAAGGTTAAGCCAGTGGCTGAATCTGGCCCGTAAACATCAGGTGCCTTGTGAAGATCTGCCTCAGCTGCATCAGCAGCTATCAGCACAACTGACCAGTCTGACCAGCGAAGACAGCCGTCTGAATAATCTGGCAGAAGAAATTACTACTGCATCCCGGCAATATAGCGAACAAGCTGGTTTACTCAGCCAGCAACGCCAGCTTGCTGCAGAAAAACTCAGCGGCTTAATCTGTAACAGTATGCATGAATTGAGCATGGCGAATGCCCAATTCCATATTGATGTCAGATCTGGTGCTATTGAACAGGCTTCAGCCCATGGTTGGGATCAGATCGAATTTCAGGTATCAACCAACCCTGGGCAACCAGTGCAACCTATGCACAAAGTCGCATCTGGCGGAGAATTATCACGTATCAGTCTGGCTGTTCAGGTGATTCTTGCCGATAAAGTTACTACGCCGACACTGATTTTTGATGAAGTCGATGTAGGAATCAGTGGGCCTGTAGCTGCAGGTGTTGGCCGGTTATTAAGGCAACTGGGTGAAAGTACCCAGATCATCTGTGTTACGCACCTGCCTCAGGTGGCCAGCCAGGGACATCAACAGTTATTCGTTGAAAAATACACTGATGGCATAGCCACAGAAACCAGAATGCGTGCCCTGACAGATGATGAACGAATCAGTGAAATTGCCCGACTGTTAGCAGGCGAAAATATCAGTGCCAGCGCACTGGCCAATGCCAGAGAACTTTTATGTGCACCGCAGGTCTGAAAGAACAATTTTCAGCAAGCCTGTCATAGGGTATGATGGGCTAAAAATGATAAGCAGCAGACTCTAATGAAAGCAGTATTAAAACCTTTATTCCTTATTGCAGCCCTGAGTAGCCTCAGCGCTTGTAGCAGCTGGATCTACCGTATTGATATTCCGCAAGGCAACTTTCTGGAACAGAAAGACGTTAACAAACTGCGGATAGCTATGACTAAAGAGCAGGTATTGTTCGTACTAGGCAGTCCGGTTGCAGCAAACCCTTTTGACAGTGAAACCTGGCATTACTTTTATTCACTGAAAAGAGGCAACGGCGAACAGTTTGAGAAAACACTGATTGTTGAATTTAAAGATAATAAACTGCAAGACATTAAAGGTGATTTTGAAAAGTCAGCCGACTTTAATACACCACTTGATATCTGATACTGCACATCTGACAGCTTGTAAGAACGTATTTACGATCCTGCGAACAAAGGTTATGCAGAATAACAGTAAAGCCTGTTATTCTGCTGTTGGCCTTTCCTGAACCCGGCCACCCGTAACTTTGTCCGCCCGCCCTTCTTCTTTGGCTTTTTCAGCTCTTCGACGGCGTAAATCTTTAGGATCGGCAATCAAAGCCCGGTAAATCTCCACTCTGTCGCCCTGCTTCAACTGTTCATCCAGTTTAACAGTACGGCTCCAGATCCCCACTTTCTGTTGCTCCAGGTCTATCTCAGGAAACTGCTGTAAAATCCCGGAATGTTCAATCGCATCACGCACAGTTGATCCAATAGCGACGGCTATTGTTTGCAGACTTTGCTGACGAGGCAAAGCGTATGCCACTTCAACAGTAATCTGATTATCTGTCATGCTGAGGCTCTCCGTACACTTGTTTGGCTCTTAACGTAAAAGCATTAACCATACGGGTCGTAAGTTCATTAAATACCTTACCAAAGGCAAACTGGATAAGCTTGCTTGAAAATTCAAATTCCAGTTTCAGGATAACTTTACAGGCATGCTCACTTAACGGCTGAAATTCCCAGCCACCACTCAGATGCCGGAAAGGCCCGTCAACCAGTTGCATATCTATACGCTGATAGGGATAAAAAATATTGCGTGTAGTAAAGGAATGGCTTATCCCGGCCTTGGAAACTTCAAGACAGGCCACCATATCCTGTTCAGACTGACTGATAATTCGTGCGGAAGAACAGCCGGGTAAAAACTGGGGATAATCAGCAACGGCATTCACCAGTTCAAACATTTGCTGCGCGCTGTAAAAAACCAGTGCACTGCGTTCAATTTGTGGCATACTTTCTCCCCTTTAAATCCGCTGCCGATTGTAACAGAATAATGCGGTGCAACAAGGCCAGATTCGGGGCCCTTTTCATAATCAGGTGTTGCCAATCAGATAAATTATGAGCAAAAAACAGCAATCTAAAAACCAGAACGGTACCATCGCGCTAAATAAAAAAGCACGTCATGAATACTTTCTGGAAGATAAATTTGAAGCAGGCATAAGCCTGCAGGGATGGGAAGTAAAAAGTATCAGGCAAGGCAAAGTAAATCTGTCTGATTCTTACGTCATCATTAAAAATGGTGAGGCATTCCTGTTTGGGGCACAAATTCAGCCACTAAGCAGTGCTTCCAGTCATGTTATCAGCGATCCTGAACGCAGCCGTAAACTGCTGCTTAAAAAACGTGAGCTCAGTAAGCTAATCGGTTCAACCGAACGTGACGGCTATACGCTGGTTGCCACAGCAATGTACTGGAAAGCCTGTTGGGTAAAACTGGAGTTTTACCTGGCAAAAGGTAAAAAGAGTTTTGATAAGCGTGACGATATTAAAGATCGTGACTGGGCACGCGAGAAAGAACGAATGATGAAACATTCAGCGCGTTAAATCCCAGCTAATGCAACTTTTCTCATTACTTAGCATCTCAGGTAATGGGTTTATAAAACAGGCAATCAGTAGCATCCGCCTTGTATAATAACAATACGATGCGTACAATAGCCAAACACTAAAGTGTTTAAGAACACCACAGAATTCGGGGCCGATTCTGGATTCGACGGGATTCACGAACTCTTAGGTGCATGCCG
>CAZXTH010000019.1:17312-18996 GCA_964643585.1 uncultured Pseudoalteromonadaceae bacterium | reverse complement strand
TGAATTCATTCAGGCGAACCCACGACCTGAAGCTCCAGTGGCTAAGCCGGATAACAGCCTGCGCGTTGCCAGCTTTAATGTGCTGAATTTCTTTAATGGCAGTACCCAGCAACAACCCTTTCCCACCCGTCGTGGGGCAACAAATGCACAGGAGTTTGAACGGCAGCAAACCAAGCTGGTAAGTGCACTTGCCGCAATGGATGCCGATGTAATTGGCCTGCTGGAAGTAGAAAACAATGGCTATGGCCCACAAAGCGCACTGGCAGCATTAGTTGACGCTCTGAATAAGCAGAGCAAACAGCCCTATGCGTTTATTTCAACCGAACAGGTGCCAGGCACCGATGTTATTAAAGTTGCTCTGATTTACCGCCCGTCACAAGTCAGCCCGTTAGGCCTGGCGGCACTTAATACACAAGCGCCTTTCCGCCATGGCAGCCGTGTACCTTTGGCACAGAGCTTTCTGCATCAAGCATCTCAGCAATTAGTAACAATCAGCGTTAATCATTTTAAATCTAAAGGTAGCTGCCCGAAAGAGGCCTCAGCCAATGCCGACCAGCAAGACGGCCAGGCATGCTGGAATGCAGCCAGAGTTGAAGCAGCAGCAACACTGGCAGACTGGCTGCAAAGCCAGCCTACAGGAGTAAAAACCGATAAGCAGCTGATTCTGGGCGACCTGAACGCTTACCGGCAGGAAGACCCGATCCGCCATCTGCAGAAGGCTGGCTGGCAATACCTTAGCTCAGAGCATAATCATTATTCCTATGTGTTCCGCGGCCGCACCGGCTCGCTGGATCATATGCTGGCTACACCGGCTCTGGCAGAAACTCTGCAACAGCTCCAACACTGGGCCATCAATGCCGATGAGCCAGCTATTCTGGATTACAATCTGGAACATAAATCTGCCGGGCAGCAGAAAGCGCTTTATGCTCCAACACCTTATCGCTCATCAGATCATGATCCGCTGATCGCAACATTCAGCTTTTAGGGGCTGTTAATTTTTGGTGATGGTTTTTCATCAGGCGGCACATTAATGTGCCGCTTTATTCCTCTTTGCTAAAGTATTGCCCCGCTACCGCTGATGCTTTAAGGTAGATGCAGAAAATGCTTCTTACAGGCACGATTATGTCATATAAAAATCCGATTATAGCCGTCACTGGTTCATCCGGTGCCGGCACCTCAACAACATCGGTTGCATTCCAGCACATCTTCAGAACACTGGGAGTTGATGCCGCTTTTGTGGAAGGCGATTGTTTTCACCGTTTCAGCCGGCCTGAAATGGATCTGGAGATTCGTAAAGCTCAGGAAGAAGGCCGCTACATCAGCTATTTCGGCGCAGAAGCAAACGACTTTGGCGCACTTGAACGCTTTTTCAGCAGCTATGCCGAAACCGGCACAGGTAAAATACGCCACTACCTTCATACCTTCGACGAAGCTGTTCCTTATAATCAGCTCCCCGGAACCTTTACACCATGGCAGGATTTACGCCCTAACACTGATTTGTTGTTTTATGAAGGCTTACACGGCGGAGTCATTACTGAACAACACAACGTTGCCCAGCATGTCGATTTACTGATTGGCATGGTGCCTATTGTCAACCTGGAGTGGATTCAGAAGATTATCCGCGATACTTCTGAACGCGGGCACAGCCGTGAAGCAGTAATGGCAAGTATAGTGCGCAGTATGG
>CAZXTH010000019.1:16364-17302 GCA_964643585.1 uncultured Pseudoalteromonadaceae bacterium | reverse complement strand
GGATGACTACATTAATTTCATTACGCCGCAGTTTTCCCGCACCCACATTAACTTTCAGCGTGTGCCTACTGTTGACACCTCCAACCCTTTCAGCGCCAAAGATATTCCATCGCTGGATGAAAGCTTTGTCGTTATCCGCTTCCGGGGTATCAAGCATGTTAACTTTCCCTACTACCTGCAAATGATTAATGGCTCCTTTATGTCGCGGGTAAACACACTGGTGGTTCCCGGCGGCAAAATGGGCCTGGCTATGGAGCTCATACTGACACCATTGATAGAACAGCTCATCAGCAAACGCCATCAGGCTCGGGTACCTGGCCTATAGCTGCTACCGCTGCAGCAGTGTGCCCCGCCATTTTTGTTCGTTATAAACCTGCTGCACCACTTTGCTGATAATCCCGCAGACCGTATATACCGCTTTGGTTTGCGGCCTGTCAGCAGCAGTCATCAGCACAATTTCTCCTTCGATTTCCGGCTCGGTAATCAGTAATGAGTTTACCAAGCGGCTGGCCTCCAGATGGAAAAAAGCAGATGAAGGCATAATCAGCATTTCGTCTTTTTCAGTTACCCGCTGCAATGCTGCCATCAGCTGGCCAGCGGATGTTTTATATTGCAAAGTGATGCCGGTCTCTGCTTCATAGTTGTGCAGAATAGTGGCAAGTGCACTTCTTTGATTCGGTACTATAACCTGGTATCCGGCCAGCTCAGCAAAGCTGATATTTTTACGCTGTGATAACGCGTTATAACGGCTGTCAGAACGATTGCTGAATACGGCATAAAGCTTCTCACGCAGTAACGGAAGCACTTTTACCGCCCTGCCCTCTAATGGCTGCCGGTATGCAATCGCAATATCTACTTCCTGATGATCCAACCAATAATGTACCCGGGAAGACACTCCGGTATTCAGCTGAATTTCGATATCCGGATATGCTGCTTCT
>CAZXTH010000019.1:13104-16354 GCA_964643585.1 uncultured Pseudoalteromonadaceae bacterium | reverse complement strand
GCTGCGGACAGTACATTACTTATTGATTGCGTCATCCCTACCGATACCTCTCCGGCCGGGTGACTCTCCAGCTCGCTAAGCTGCTGTTTCGCCTTATCAATCTGCAATACTACTGATTTGGCATATTCCAGAAAAATACGGCCACTGTCTGTCAGGCTAACTCCCCTGAAATCACGGTCAAATAAGGTGGTTCTGAGTTCATGTTCCAGATTCGCCAGCTGCTGACTTATTGCCGGTTGCGCAATATCCAGCTCTCTTGCCGCTGCAGCAATACTGCCATTTTGTGCAGTTACCAAAAAATACTGAAGCTGTTTGAAATTCATCTTTCACTCTACACCCTCTATCAGCCAAACACTTAAAACACCTTTACCTGTTCTTGCACTGATATTGCACAAAGTGCAGCCTCACTGACCAACTATGCAATAAATAAACCACGACATCCTAAACCGAAAAAAGGGATAACCAGTTTTTAAACTGCTACCTCTGGCCGGCAAGATACTGAATAACGTCATATTAAGAACAATGAGATACAAAAAATCAACGCTATAACAAAATCCTTTACCCCATCCATATTTCTTTTATTTCCGCATAACTTTTCGATTCGTTAGGATAATTTTGCAGGCAGAAAAACAATGACCGGAACAATATCAGCCTTATCTGACAGGCAAAAACCGGCCTCCGCAGCATGCTGACGGATACAACAAAAGCCTGTGTCATGACGAGGATAGCCCTGAAAGAAAAGGTACAGAACAGTTTCTGGACACTAAGAAAAACAACATAATCTGGGGTTAAACATGACGACTATCAATAAAATTGCGCGGGCTATAAGGACAACATTACCCTTTGCAACAGTGATGACACTGACAACTGTACCGCATGTATATGCCCAGGATGCAGTTGCAGCATCGGGTGCTGCTGAAGAAACAGTAGAAAAACTGGTAGTAACCGGTATGCGGGGATCACCACGTAGTGTGGCAGACTCACCGGTACCTATTGATGTTTTGTCCAGTGATGAATTAAATGCCGTTGCATTTACCGACACAAACGATGTTCTGAAAACACTGGTGCCTTCATATTCAGTATCGCGCGAGCCCATCTCAGACGGCGGTACTTTTATCCGTCCAGCAACCTTACGCGGTATGCCAACAGACAAAACGCTGGTACTGGTAAATAATAAACGCCGCCACCGTGCAGCACTGGTAACCACCGGCAGTTCAGGAACTCAAGGGCCGGATGTTGCTACGATTCCATCCTCCGCGTTAAAAACCGTTGAAGTGTTGCGTGATGGTGCAGCAGCTCAGTATGGTTCAGATGCTATTGCCGGTGTTATTAACTTTCATCTGAAAGACAACAGCGACGGTGGCAGCCTGACGGTTGACTGGGGTAAATATACTGAAGGCGACGGAGAGAGCTACAATATCGCGGGGAATATCGGTTTTGCACTGGGAGAAAGTGGTTTCCTGAGCATTTCAGGCGAAATATCTTCATCAGACGACACCGTGCGAGCCCAGAAGTTTTGTGCCGCTGCCAGCTGCTTCGATGAAAATGACAGCAGATATGATCCTAATGCCTGGTATCACAACGACCCAGCTTTCCGCGAAGGTATAGAAGCTATCAGCTATGGTGAGTACGGCATTATCCAGCCATGGGGTCAGCCTGAAGCTGAAGCAACCCGCATTTTCTTTAACTCGGGTTTTGAGCTGGCTAAAGACATAAACCTGTATGCCTTTGGTAACTACTCTAAAAGCGAAGCAAATGGACCTTTTAATTACCGTGGTCCAAACCATAGTTCAATGAAAGAAATACGACTGGAAGATGGCAGTATCTTCAGCCAGTTTGATCGTTTCCCTGCAGGTTATACTCCCCGCTTTCATGGTGATGTTTACGATTATTCTTTTGCAGCCGGTATTGAAGGCGTATTTGCCAATGGCCTGATTTACGATTTCAGTGGTCGTTATGGTAGCAATGAAATCCGCTATGAATTAAGAAATACCAGTAACCCGTCAATGGGCGATCTTTCCCCTACCTCATTTAAGCCAGGTAACTTAATTAACGAGGAACTGCAATTCCAGGCAGACTTTGTACAGGACTTTGAAGTTTCCGGTCTGAGCAGCCCGCTGGTACTGGCGTTCGGCTTAAGCTATATGGACGAATCCTATGAAGTAGAGTTGTCTTCTGATCCGGCTTCATACGGTATCGGCAGCTATGCTTACAGCGATCCGTGGGGATTCTGTGATGCAACTGGTAATCCGACTACCAGAGGAGCAACGGTCGCAGGTCTGGACTGTACTATCGGCGGTGGAGATCCTGTTTATAACACCCTGAATCTGGGAGCCGACGGCTTTCCCGGATACGGCCCTGATTCTGCAGGCAAATACACCAGAGACTCTTACGCTGCATATGTCGATGTCAGTGCAGACATTACAGACAATCTGTTCCTGCAAACTGCATTGCGTTACGAAGACTACGATGATTTTGGCTCAGAACTGGTAGGTAAACTGGCTTTCCGCTACGTGCTGACTGACACCTACAGTATGCGTGGTTCATTTGGTACAGGTTTCCGGGCACCAACTCCCGGACAACATGGCACCAAAAACGTCTCAACCCGGATGGAAGCCGGTAACGCTGTAGTAGCCGGTTTATACCCAGCTCATACAGATGTTGCACAAGCACTGGGCGGTAAGCCTTTGTCACCGGAAACCTCTGTAAACTACACGCTAGGCTTAACGGCAGATTACGGCCGGTTAACCCTGACCATGGACTACTACCGTATAGCTATTGAAGATCGTTTCTATGCTACATCCGGTTTTAAGATCTCAAATGATCCTACCAGCGGCACTAATTATGATAACTACCTGGCGTTAATTAATGCCGGGGTATCTGAAGTGGAAGCCCGTAGCCTGGGCGAAGTGTATTTCTTTCAGAATGCCTTTGACACCCTGACTCAAGGGGTTGATATGGTTGCTAATTATAGCCTGCCATGGAGCGGAGGTTTAACAACCTTCACCGCATCAGGTAACTATAACAAAACTGAGTTTGACTCTGACCCAAGCCAGTACCTGACCAGTGAAGAAGATCGCTATGATTTTGAAAATGCTACACCCAAATTCCGTGGTGTTTTCTCTGTAAAACACAATATGGGTGATCTGACATTCCTTGCCAGAGCAAACTACTACGGCTCATACAAAAACTCAGATGCAGTTAACGGTGTGATCTTTGATATTCAGGAGTTTGATCCCCAGGTTTTGTT
>CAZXTH010000019.1:10304-13094 GCA_964643585.1 uncultured Pseudoalteromonadaceae bacterium | reverse complement strand
TTTGTTTGATCTTGAAGCGTCTTATCAAATCAACGATATCGCGACAATCTCTGCCGGGGGGCGCAATATCTTCGATACCTATCCTGACAAAACCCGGCTTGACGGCGGCAACGGACGGGTTTACTGGGCTAGCAGCCCGGTTGACTGGCAAGGTGCTTATTACTATCTGAAATTGTCTCTCCAGTTCTGACATTTTTCACCGCAGAAAAAGCAGGTCACACACCGTGGCCTGCTATTCAGATAACGTTTTTTAAGCCTTGTCGCTACAGGATTAGATTATGAAAGATGATGTATCACAGGAGCTGAGCCGCCGTAAGTTTCTGCTGATGGTAGGCAAAGCAGGTGGAGCAGCCGCTTTATTACAGGCTGCAACTTTGTTGGGGTTAACTACTGCACCTGTCCAGGCTGCCCCCGTTAAGCTGGCCCCTTTGAGTAAAAAGAAACGTAACATTTTGATACTGGGAGCAGGCATCAGCGGCCTGACAGCCGCATATGAGCTGACAAAAGCCGGTTATAACTGCAAAATTCTTGAAGCGTCACATCGTGCAGGTGGCCGCAACTTTACCATTCGTCATGGCGATTTTATTGATGAACTGGGCAACCCGCATTACTGCCAGTTCGATAACGAACCCCATTTGTACTTTAATGCCGGTGCTGCCCGTATACCAGCACACCATACCGGGATTCTGCATTATTGCAGAGAACTAGGTGTAGACCTTGAACAGTTTTGCAATCACAACAAAAACTGCTATACCCACGACCCCCAAGCCTTTGATGGAAAGCCTGTCAGGCTAAGAGAATATGAAGCTGACATCCGTGGTTTTATGAGTGAATTACTGGCGAAGTCAGTATTGAATGCTGAAACGCTGGAAGCGCCCTTTGATAACACAGATAGAGAACTCATTGCCCGCTACGCCAAAGCTTATGGAGACCTAAACGACGATTTCAAGTATCAAGGCACTTCCCGGGCAGGATATAAAAGTGGGGGCTTTATGGCTCCGGGCGAGTTAAAAACACCTCATGATGTTAATGAACTTCTCAAAAGCCGCTTCTGGCAATATTCCATGCAATTCCCACAGTCAGAGGATCAGGCACCGGCTATGTTTCATCCGGTCGGAGGTATGGATAATATCGTCAAAGCCTTTATGCGTGAAATTGGCAATAAAGTTCAGCTGAAAGCTCAGGTTAAGAAAATCACCCTGCAGGAAAAAGGTGTCGAAATCACCTACTTCCATAATGGCGAGCTGTTGACCGAGCAGGCAGACTATTGTCTTAACTGTATTCCTGCCCAGTTAATGCCGGGTATTGAAAACAACTTCCCGGTTGAATATGCCAGCATACTTACCGAGTTTCGCCGGGGCCATCTGGCAAAAATAGGATTACAGGCCAGAGAGCGCTTCTGGGAAAAAGAAGGCATTTATGCCGGTATCAGCTGGACAGCGCAGGATATTATTCAAATCTGGTATCCGGGACATGGTGTCTTTAAACAAAAAGGTATTTTGCTGGGAGCTTATACTTATGGCCCAGAGCAGGCTTACAAGCTTGCAGCTCTCAATAATCAGCAACGGGTTGAACTGGCGGTAGAGCAAGGCAGTCAGATCCACCCCGATTATGGAAACTACATTGAAAACGGTGTCAGTGTCTGCTGGCACAGAATGAATCATATGCTGGGTTGCGCTGCAGGTTTACCCGCAGAAGATCGTGACCATAAATTCAGGATAATACAAGCCCCGGCAGGCCATCATTATATGATTGGCGATCAGATAAGCTATCACGCAGGATGGCAGGAAGGCGCGGTACGCTCTGCCTGGTTTGCACTGGAAGATATCCAGCGCAGGGAAACGGCAGGAGGAAAAGCATGAAGAAACCTTTAGTTATGCTGGCCTTCGTTGCCACAGTAGCACAGGCGGATGCGATGCAACCAGATGCTACATACTGCCTTGTCTGTCATGGCTCCAATGCACATGGCAGTGAGGTCATCGGTGGCCCTAACCTGTCTATACTGCCTGACTGGTATATTAAAAAACAACTGAAAGGCTTCCAGCAACATTGGCGCGGCCATCAAACGCAAGACAGTTACGGCCAGGAAATGCTGGCTGTCGCTCGTACCATGACCGACGATGATATCAGTCAGGCAATTCATTTTATCCGCACTCTGCCTGGCAAACGGGCACAAACAGGAAAAATAACCGGTCAGCCAGATAATGGCAGGCTGCACAGGTTTGATATAATTGCCTGCCAGATAATGGCAGGCAATTATATCAAACCTGTGCAGCCTGCCATGGTAACAGCGGAGAAGGTAATACAGCATTACAGGCACCACCACTTGCCGGACAAAATGACTGGTATCTGGTGAAACAGCTACTGGCTTTCCGTAATGGCGAGCGGGGAACAGACAATGAGGATACCTATGGCAATCTGATGCAACAATCCGTAGCGGCGGCACTGACATCAGAACAGGATATTCTGGACGTCGTACACTATATCAATACCTTAAATACACAACATAAACAGTGAGGTTTAACCGATGAAAATTAAAATGATGCTATCTGCTCTGGCGCTTTCTCTGGCCGCAACCAGCGTTTCAGCAGCAGAAATTAAACGCTATTCAACAGGTTCAGATTTTCCTATTGCCGCAGCAGTTGAAGTGAATGGCGTGGTGTACGAAAGCGGTAAAGTACCCGGCCCGAAAGATCCGAACGCAGAGCGAAATACCCGTGCTTACTGGGGTAATACTGAAGAGCAAACCATCAGCGTAATGGAAAGAATTAAATCCTCACTGGAGTCCAA
>CAZXTH010000019.1:7946-10294 GCA_964643585.1 uncultured Pseudoalteromonadaceae bacterium | reverse complement strand
GGATTAACCATGGCCGATGTAGTAAAAATGACTGTTTTTCTGGTTGGAGACCCAGAGTTGGGTGGAAAAATGGATTTTGCCGGCTTTATGAAAGGTTATACCCGTTATTATGGCGAAACAGCGAAACAGCCTAACCTGCCTGCACGCTCTGCAGTACAGATTGCCGGTCTTGTTGCTGAAGGTATGCTGGTGGAAATTGAAGTTATCGCCATCCGGCCATAACAAAATAAAAAGAACCGCGTTTATGCGGTTCTTTTCTTATATTTTTCTCAGCGGATATCCGGCAAATTACGACCGTAAAAAATCTCCCGCATCTCACGGAATACTTTCTTGCTGATACTTTTAATATCATCCGCAGAAAGTGAATCTTTACCCATACCAAACAGGTAATTATTTAAATCAGCTTCTTTTAGCATCATCTTGGTGTGGAACAGGTTTTCCTGATACACATTAACATCGATCATCTGAAACGCTTGCTTGGTTTCATCATCCATAAAATTCTGGATAGAAGTAATAGGATGATCAATATAATGCTTGGTACCGCTGACATCACGGGTAAACCCACGAACCCGGTAATCAATTGTTACTACGTCAGATTCAAAACTGTGAATAAGGAAGTTCAGTGCTTTCAGTGGCGAAATAATGCCACAGGTTGATACTTCAATATCTGCCCGGAAAGTACAGATCCCATCATGCGGATGAACTTCCGGATAGGTATGAACACAAATATGGCTCTTATCCAGATGCGCCACCACAGCATCCGGTAACGGGCCTGGGTTTTCGGAGTTATCCGGGTTAACCAGCACCGGTTCTTCACTAACCAGAATAGTGACACTGGCGCCCTGCGGGTCATAATCCTGACGGGCAATATTTAAAATATTCGCACCGATAATATCGGTCACTTCAGTCAGAATATCCGTCAAACGGTCAGCATTATACTGTTCATCAATATATTCAATGTATTCCTGCCGATGCTGCTCTGTTTTCGCATAACAGATATCATAAAGACTGAAACTCAGACTTTTGGTCAGGTTATTAAAACCATGCAGTTTTAATTTCTCAAAAGGTTTAACCACTTTAACGCTTTCTCCACTACAGACCCGCTATCAGATTGTCGTTGTTTAGTCTGCGGCGTTGGTTATGCCAGCATCCTTCACACTAAAAGAATGGCTCACTGCCACACTTTTTGACAACATAATAGAGACCGAACAATATTTATCGGCCGATAACATAACCGCCCGCTCAACCTGCTTTTCACTCAGGCTGTGGCCGGTTACTTCAAAGTGCAAATGTATTTTAGTAAATACTTTCGGAACAGTATCTGCCCGCTCAGCTGTCAGGGTAACTTCACAGCCCTGCACTTGTTGCCGTGCTTTTTGCAAAATACTGACCACATCAACGGAAGAGCAGGCACCTGCAGACATCAGCAGAGTTTCCATCGGACTGGGGGCTGAACTGTCTTCACGGTTAGCATCAAAGACAACGGTATGCCCGCTGCCTGAACGGCCAACAAAGGTCAGGTCATCGAGCCATTTTACTTTTGCTTGCATTTGCCTATCCTGCTGAAAGGTCGAAAAATAAGGCAAATATTCTACGTAAAAGCAGCTCAGGTATCTAGCAAATTTAAGATAAATACGGTGGGAAAGAAGTGGTTAATCCATTAAATCAGCAATGGCATTATCAAAAAGATTCTTGATTAATAAGGAAATTTCATTAATAAGCTCGCTCTGTTCTTCAGTCGCTTTTTTATCCAGAACACTAGAGAGGACTTCCTGAAAATCATACATAATGCCGTCAACTTCACGAATAATCTGGCTACGGTGGTTAACTTCCAATGCGGTATGCTGGGTACAAAGAGTAATAATTTGCTCAGCTATACATTCTTCAAGCAACACCCCTATCACTTTATTATGAGCTGCAGTCTTGCCACGTTGTTCAAACAGCGACAAGTGTTCAGTCAGAAACTGTATCAGATGCTCATAACCCGGTTTATCTGTAACCATATGCTGCTTTACACTCTAACGGCTTTATTTAAGAGGAAAATAATTTACAAACTGTCATTATTTAACCAGTAATGTGCCTCAGAAAACAAACCGGGGCAAGCGCCCCGGTAAGATTTATTTTTATTTACATCAGAATGTCAGACCCGGAGACAACTGCTCCGGCATATGTAGTTTATCTAACTCAACAGATGCAACCGGATAAGCACAGTAGTCAGCAGCGTAGTAAGCACTTGCGCGGTGATTACCACTGCTGCCTACTCCACCAAACGGGGCCGCAGAACTGGCTCCGGTAATTGGCCGGTTCCAGTTTACGATACCGGCCCGGATACGGCGGTAGAAATACTG
>CAZXTH010000019.1:0-7936 GCA_964643585.1 uncultured Pseudoalteromonadaceae bacterium | reverse complement strand
CCTCACTATCACTGAGTAATCCGGCAGATAAACCAAAGCTGGTATTATTCGCAGCATCAATCGCTGCATCAAAATCAGCGTAGCGGAAGACTTTCAGTAACGGACCAAAATGTTCATCATCCGGGAAATCTTTTACATTGGTACATTCAATAATTCCCGGAGATACCAATGCAGTATCTTCCTGTAAATGCTTAAGCTCTACCAGTACTTTTCCGCCCAACTCCACCAGTTGCTGCTGCACAGCCACCATGCCTTTGGCTGCCGTAACAGAGATCATTGACCCCATAAACGGCTGCGGATCGGCATCATATACACCAACCTGAATATTACGGGTAACATCAATCAGCCGTTGCAGAATAACGTCGCCAGCCTGCCCCTGCGGTAAAAATAATTTACGGGCACAGGTACAACGCTGACCGGAAGAAATAAATGCAGACTGGATAATATCGTGCACTGCGGCATCAGTATCGGCAACATCATTAATAATCAATGGGTTGTTACCACCCATTTCCAGTGCCAGAATTTTATCCGGACGGCCGGCAAATTGCTGATGCAGATAATGCCCGGTACGTGAACTGCCCGTAAAAAACAGGCCATCAATACCATCATGCCCCGCAATCGCTTTACCGGTATCAACTTCACCCTGCAGCAGATTAAGTACTCCCGCAGGCAGCCCGGCTTTTTCCCATAATCTGACAGTATCTTCCGCTACTTTTGGTGTCAGCTCTGATGGTTTGAACAGTACAGTATTGCCCGCAAGCAACGCAGGAACAATATGTCCGTTGGGTAAATGTCCCGGAAAGTTATAAGGGCCAAATACCGCGACCACACCGTGCGGTTTATGTCGCAAAAAGGCTTTACCTTGCGGCATCGGATTTTCTTTAACGCCGGTACGCTCCTGATAAGCACGGATTGAAATCTCTATTTTTCCAATCATCGCTGCAACTTCAGTGCGGCTTTCCCACAGCGCTTTACCGGTTTCCCGGGCAATACTCAGGGCAAGTGCTTCTTTATTTTCGTTCAGTTGCTCAGCAAATTTTCTGACGACATCCACCCGGTCTTCAAAACTAAGCCCAGACCAGCCAAACTGAGCTTTCCGTGCAGCCTGAATTGCAGTTTCTACCTGAGCAGCAGAAGCTGCATCCCCTTGCCAGATTAGTTCGTTTTTTGCCGGGTCCAGTGAAGTAAAAACTTTCCCTTCACCAGCAAGCCATTGTCCGTTTATAAATTGTACTGGATGATTCATCAGCTACACCTATCCCAGTTTATAGTTTTATTAATCTTACCCAATTGCCCTGCTCAACCTGTAATGCTGCCGCGCAGGCTGCAGGAAGAGTAACCTCATTATCCTGTTCTGATACTTGTAAGCTAAGCCAGGTTGCTCTGAAGCCAGTCAGCGAAGTATTGGCAACAAGGTAGGCCTCGCCAGCTGATACTTCTCCGATTTTGACCTGCATGCGCCTGCTGTTACGTATTGAGCGGATGTGTTCAGCCCTGGCTTCTACTGTCGGGCCGGCATCAAAGATATCGACATAACCACGAAATGAGAAACCTTCCGACTGCAACAGCGCAAGTGCTGGCCGGGTATTATCATGTACCTGGCCAATAACTGCCTGAGCCTGCTTACTCAGCAAGCTAACATAAATGGGGTACTTGGGCATCAGTTCTGCGATAAACTCCTTCTGCCCAATGCCGGTCAGATAATCCGCTGTCGGAAAGTCCACAGAAAAGAAATGTTCCTGCAGCCACTGCCAGAAAGGTGAACTGCCATTAGCATCGGATACACCACGTAATTCAGCAATAACTCTGTCGGCAAAGCGTTCTGCAAACTCAGCCATAAACAGAAAACGCATTTTTGATAACAACCGGCCATTATGCTGCCGGCGCCATGGTTCCCGCAAAAACAACGTGCAGAGTTCGCTGGCACCAGTGTAATCATTGCATAATGTCAGCAGATCTATTGTTTTATACACTCCCAGCGAACGCGAGCTGTGCACTACCTTGCCCAGATGGTAATGATAAAAAGCATCATCCAGCCCTACGGCAGCCTCCAGTGCGCTGGTGCCGCAAACTTCTCCTGTCTCACTATCTTCAAGTACAAATAAATATCCTTCATCACCGGGTGAAATGACATGTCTGGCGAAGGATTGCTCTGAACGACTGATTCTGCGCAATAACAATTCTTCATTAACCGGCAATGAGGTAAATCCGTGACCGGATTCCACAGCGATATTATACAACGCCGTGAAATCATCGGCCCGGATCGGGCGGATTACCATCATGGTCGTTACTCCATTTTTTGCTTTATATCGGCAGGGAAACCCTGCCTGCTTCATTATTATTTTTATCGCAAAGCAGTCTTAATGCTGCCTTATATTGTTATCAGGCGGCTGTCAGTTTCGCCAGTGCCAGATCAAAACGTTTCATACCTTCTTCAATGTCAGCGTCGCTAATCACCAGAGATGGTGCCATCCGTACTACATCTGCACCGGCAACAAGAATAAATAACCCTTGCTCTGCCGCGGCCTGCAGGAAATCACGTGCGCGACCTTTGTATTTATCGTTCAACACCGCCCCCAGTAATAAACCGCTACCACGGACTTCAGAGAACACCTGATATTTGTCATTCAGTTGCTGCAATGCCTTTCTGAATTGCTGCTCTTTAGTCTGAATACCGGCAAGCACTTCCGGTTGGCTGACTACATCTATCACTGCTTCAGCAACCGCACAAGCCAGCGGGTTACCGCCATAGGTACTGCCATGCGTTCCTACTTTCAGGTGGCTGGCTATAGCCGTAGTGGTCAGCATCGCTCCAATAGGGAAACCGCCTCCCAATGACTTGGCTGTTGTCAGAATATCCGGCGTAACACCATAGTGCATATACGCATATAATTTACCGGAACGGCCTACGCCAGTCTGAACTTCATCAAAAATCAGCAATGCATTATGTTGATCACATAACTGACGCAACCCCTGCAGAAATTCAGCATCAGCCGGGATAATACCGCCTTCACCCTGCACCGGCTCTACCACAATGGCACAGGTTTTATCTGAGATCAGAGCCTTAACACTTTCCAGATTATTGTATTCCGCATGAAACACTGCCCCAGGTTTAGGGCCGAAACCATCTGAGTAAGCAGCTTGCCCACCTACGGTTACAGTGAAAAAGGTACGCCCGTGGAAACTCTTACTAAAGGCAATGATTTCCTGTTTGTCAGCGCCATGAACTTCCAGCGCCCAGCGCCGTGCCAGTTTAAACGCCGCTTCGTTAGCTTCAGCGCCAGAATTTGCAAAGTAAACTTTTTCAGCAAAAGTGGCATCAACCAGTTTTTTAGCCAGACGCAAGGCGGGCTCATTCGTCATGACATTACTCAAATGCCATAACTTACTGCCTTGCTCAGTCAACGCTTTAACCAGTGCAGGATGACAATGTCCCAGGCTGCTGACAGCAATACCGCCGGCAAAATCGACATATTCCCGTCCCTGTTGATCCCATACTCTTGAGCCTTCCCCTTTTACCGGAATAATCTGTGCCGGTGCATAATTAGGCACCATGACTTCATCAAATAAAGCCCGGGTTACCTGCTGCGGTGTTGTCATATGTTAATCCTCTTGTTTGTGGTATCAGGGGAGAATAAGAAAAATAAGCTGCCGGGCATTATTGCAGATTTCAGAGATGATGTCTTGAGCTGGCCATACACGATACGCCTTTGTACCATACCACTGAAAACACAGCAGATATGCCCTAAAGAGCTAGTTTAAGCCGTTTAAGATTTTCACGGTTCAGCAACTGAATATCATCAGCGGTTAAACCGGTTGCGGCCAGCAAATCGGCCGTTTGCTGTTCACTCAGTTGGCTTGATTTCTGTAATTGCCGCCATTGCACATAAATTCTGGCTTGCTGTACCAGACGGGCCAGCGGGCTACTGCCATGATAACCAATACCCTCCGCCAGTTGATCAAGTGTCTGGCATAATGGCAATCGTTTTAACAGCCAGCGCGAAGTAATATCTGCACTGAGTACAGCAGCAAACTCCTGCAGGCAGTTACTGAGAAAACCTCCATCAGGTTCCAATGTATCCAGCGCATTCGTCAGCTCGGTGTCACGTATCTGCTGCGCTTTGAGTAACTCTTGCTGCCTGATTTGCTTATACAGGCGTAAATAGTTGCGGGTAACAACCAGATGCCCCAACGTATGAAACAGTCCGGCACAGAATGCATTGTAAGGATATTCTCCATGCTGCTCAGCCAGTCGGCGGGCGGCTAATGCAGTTGCCAGTGAATATTCCCACAAGCGATCTTTTAAGCCAGTAAAAGGCTCGGTTGAATGTGGCAATGAGTGGCGCATCAGATAAACCGGCACCATCAGGCGCAGATTATCCACCCCCAGAAAACGCAAAGCAGTTTTAATATCTTTAATGGCAGCAACAGATGGCTTTTTGTTCTTAACACGGGAGCGGTTGACCAGATCGATCAGTTCATCATGCAACCAGGGAACTTTACAGATTAGGGGATCAAGTTTATTTACTGTAACTCCCGGTAGGCTCAGTAAGTCCAGAATGGGGTAAAAACTTTCTCCTGGTTGAAACAGAGACGTCATTACCTGCTCAATATTTACCAGCTTACGAAACAGCTCATCTGCTACCTGCTCATGCACATGAGCATGGGCAAACTCATTCAGCCTTGAACGGGCTTGCTGTCCAGCCAAACGTTGAATCAGCGCTTCTGCTTCAACCGCCAGCAATGTACGCTCAGGTTGAGCCTGCCTGTCAGCCAGCCGGTAACTAAGCCGTTTACTTCCCGGAGTTACCCCGATAAGACGATCAAAAAACTGTTGCGTCAGTATATCTGCAGCCGAGTGTGCTGTACTCAATTACCACCCACAGGATTAAATAAGAAATATCTTAAATATAACTCTGCAATAATGGGGACTGCAGCCAGCCCTGTCAAGCTGTGGAATCAGTAACGTAGCCGGAGAAAATTCTGAAGCAGAGCTTTACCCTGTTCGCTGAGAATCGCTTCAGGATGAAATTGCACGCCATGAACCGGTAACTGAGTATGCATCAACCCCATAATTTCATCTGGCTGTCCTTGCCCGTCCTGAGTCCAGGCGGTCATTTGAAGGGTTTGTGGCAATGAGGACCTTTCAACTACCAGAGAATGGTAGCGGGTAACACTTAATGGGTTGGGAAGATCACAAAATACCGAGGCATGATTGTGGCTGATTAATGAGTTTTTACCATGCATAACCTGGCGGGCACGAACGACTTTTGCACCAAACACCTGAGCCAACGCCTGATGCCCCAGGCATACCCCCAGAATGGGCAATTTACCAGCAAAATGTTTGATAGCCGCCAGAGAAATACCTGCATCATCAGGCGTACAGGGCCCCGGAGAAATTACCAGATACTGTGGCGATAATTGCTCAATTTCTGCCAGCGTAATGTCGTCATTACGCCGTACTACAACTTCTTGCCCCAGTTCAGCAAAATATTGCACCAGATTCCAGGTAAAAGAGTCGTAATTATCGATCATTAACAGCATTGAAAACTATCTCACTATTGCAAACCTGCGCACTTTGCCACTTAGTACAGGATTTGTATAGCTTCGTGTAGGCCTCTCAGAACCTGTAGCATAAAATCCTTTACTGCCAATCATGTTGACAAGAGATAGCACCTGCAATAGCTTAGCTGACTATTCATACCTTACTGTCAAAGACCCGCCATGGCAGAATATCTTGCAACAATCAGTTGGACCCGCAGCAAACACGAAGCTTTTACTGACAATAAATACAGCCGCGGCCATAACTGGCAATTTGATGGTGGCATTACCGTACCAGCTTCATCATCACCATATGTAGTACCACTACCTTATTCTGTCGAAGCCAGCGTTGACCCGGAAGAAGCCTTTGTTGCCGCTTTGTCCAGTTGTCATATGCTGTTTTTTCTTTCGATTGCCGCTAAACAGAAATTCGTTGTTGAACGCTATACCGATAACGCTATTGGCATTATGGAAAAAGACCACACCGGTAAAATTGCCATGACCAGAGTCACCCTGCGTCCGAATGTCATCTTTTCAGGCCCGCAGCGCCCTACACTGACACAACTGGAACAGTTGCACCATCAGTCACATGAACAGTGTTTTATTGCAAATTCAGTAAAGACCGAAGTTGTGACAGAAATCATCGTTTAAACACGCTGTATAACAATGAATTGCTATACTTTTAAAGCATTAAATCTTTAAAGCACCAAATTTAAAGGACGTCTGATGGATACCGTAAAAACCCGTATGACCAATCTGTTTTTGCAGTTGGGCCTGGATGCCAGCCCAAAAGCTATTGAGCGCTTTATTCTGGAACACCCGTTGCCACAAGAAATGAATATTATCGATGCACCATTCTGGACAGAAGCACAGCGGCAATTAATTAAAGAACTGCTAACCAGCGACGGTGACTGGGCTGTTGTCGTTGATCAACTTAACGAATCGCTGCACGAACCTGATTCAAAATAACATCAGCAGCCTTTTCAGGCGCATAGGAAAGATACAGCCAGCCAAGGGTTAGTGTCAGAGGCCCTGCCTGTCTCTATCGATAGCAGAACTAACGGCTGACAGTGCCTGCGGGCTGTTTTTCCAGCATGTTGTTCTGAGCATTGAAGCAACCATTTCAGCAATTGTTCTGGCATCCTGCTGAGCTAATAACCCGAAAGAATCTACACCTATTTCTTCAAAACGCTTTACTACGGTCGGGCCAACCCCCTTAACCCCAAGCAAAGCTTGCCTTTCGGCTTCACTAAACGCCATAAATTTACTCTCTCTTAATACCTGATATCTGCCGTGTAATAAATGCCGGGAAAAGAGTTGATAACCTCAGCGATGATGGCATCAATGCTATCAGAAAAACGATATGTTTTGACTACTGAGATATTGCTGGCAACACCAACAGATCATTCAGTTCCGGGCCGCCTCCCCGGTTGGCACTGCCTGCAGCAATATATACAGCACCATTAAGCAATACAGCCTGAGTACCATGCCTGCCTGTCGGTAAGGATGGCAGAATTTGCCATTGCTGAGTAACCGGATTATAAGCTTCAACTTCTGCATGGGCATTTACCTGGCTCAGGCTTTCACCACCAATAACAACCAGCTGACCATTGATAACCACAGCCGCAGTACCTGCCCGTAAAGTCGGTAATGGTTTATCAAGTGTATTCCAGCGTTGTGTCTTAATATCATAAACATCAACTGCAGCAACTGTCAGTGACATTGTTTCACCGGTGTCATGCGATGATGTCCGTCCTGCAGCGGCATAAATCTGCTCATTAATAACAACCGCATGAAAATGATCCCGGGCATGTGGTGCATCAGCCAGCTCGGTCCATTGTCCGGTTTCCGGGTTAAACACATCAAGCCAGGGGACAAAACCACTCATATGGCCACGGCGATTGCCTCCGATCATATAAATCAGTCTGTTATTAACCACCACGCCACTAGCCCCTCGCTGCCGGTGGACCGGGATCTCAGGTCCGGTAGACCAGCTATCTGTTTTTGGATTATAGATCAGTATGTTGGGAACTGATTTCTCTTCCGGAAAACCACCGGTCAAAGCTCCCATTACATATAGCTTATCGTCGTATGCAACTGCTTGCATGTGATGCAATTCAAACGGAGGTTTAGCTCCCTGAAACCATTTTCCGCTCACCGGATCAAAAATATCCAGCGGACGCTCTCCACGTCCGCCCAACAGATATAATTTTCCTGCGACAGCAACAAAGCCATTTTCATGCCGGGCGGCTGGCTCTCCCTGCGCTTTATAGGATTGCCATTGTTGTGACAGATATATTGCTGATTGCTGGCCAGCCTGTTTGTCCGAAATATCAGCAACAGCAGGTAATGAAAACAGTGCCAATACAGACAATATCAGAGCCGGAATGCCGTA
>CAZXTH010000018.1:16658-19109 GCA_964643585.1 uncultured Pseudoalteromonadaceae bacterium | reverse complement strand
CACACCGTAACATGTGTCTGATCCCGGTTTCTGCTCATGGCACCAACCCTGCCACAGCTGCTATGGCCTGCTTTGAAGTTGTGTTAGTTGACTGTGATAAGTCCGGCAACATTGATATGGCTGATCTGAAAGCCAAAGCTGCTGAAGTGGGCGATCGTCTTGCCGCGATTATGGTGACATATCCGTCAACTCACGGGGTATTTGAAGAAAGTATCCGTGAGCTGTGTGAAGTAGTTCACTCATACGGTGGCCAGGTGTATATGGATGGTGCCAACATGAATGCGCAGGTGGGTGTAACGTCACCTGGCTTCATTGGCTCAGATGTATCGCATTTAAACCTGCACAAAACTTTCTGTATACCACACGGTGGTGGTGGCCCGGGCATGGGACCGATTGGCGTGAAAAGTCATCTGGCACCGTTCCTGCCAAATCACAGCGTAGTGAAAATTGAAGGTACCGGTGCAGACAATGGCGCAGTATCTGCAGCACCGTTTGGTAGCGCTGGTATTCTGCCAATCAGCTGGATGTACATTGCAATGATGGGCAGTGAAGGCTTAAAGCTGGCGACAGAATTTGCCATTCTGAATGCTAACTATGTCGCGAAAAAACTGAATGCCCATTATCCGGTATTGTACGTTGGTACTCAGGGTCGTGTTGCGCACGAATGTATTATTGATATTCGTCCGTTAAAAGAAGCCAGCGGTGTTACCGAGATGGATATCGCCAAGCGTCTGATGGACTTTGGTTATCATTCTCCGACTATGAGCTTCCCGGTTGCTGGTACGCTGATGATCGAACCTACTGAATCAGAAAGCAAAGCGGAACTGGATAAGTTTATTGAAGCCATGACAACCATCCGTGCCGAAATTGCCAAAGTGGAAGCCGGGGAGTGGACAGTAGATAATAACCCGCTGCATTTTGCGCCGCATACGATGGAAGATATTCTGGACCCATCATGGGACAGAGCTTACGAGCGTCAGTATGCTGCTTTCCCGGTTAAGTTTGTTGCTGATAACAAGTTCTGGCCAACCGTTACCCGTATTGATGATGTATACGGCGACCGGAATCTGGTCTGCTCCTGCCCAAGCCCAGAGGCTTACCGCTGAGTGGTTGTGCGATATGGAAACTAGTTCAGGATAGCGATTAAATGAGGCGAACTTAGGTTCGCCTCTTTCTTTAGAAATAGTGGTCAACTAATTCAAGACAGTCAATTAGATACATCCTAACTACACCCTGTTACTTCCCGTGTTTCTACGATTACTTCTTCATCTTTGCAGGCCAGTTGCTGCGGCATTAAAGATTCTGCAGATAAGCAGCCTAATCCCATACCGGTAAAGTTATATTGTGTTCCTTTTAAACCTGCGCCTCTGGGCGTGCCAGGGCAGCGTGCTTCGTAATGCACCGAAATGCAGGATGAATAATGCGAAATAACGCTCGGTAGCGGATTTGATGGTCGATTACCAATTAAGCGGTAGGGTTTATCTTTACCATCGCATTGCTTTGCCCCAAGCCTGATAGCGCGCTGATTCGCTGCCAGATAATCTGACCAGGCTTGTTTCTTTTCCTGTTCAGCACGCTCTATAGCAAGCCGTTGCTGCTCTGCACGTTGTTTTGCTTCTTGCTCGCGCTGTACACGGGCTTGCTCAGCGGCTAATTGTTGTTGTTCGGCACGTAGCTGTTGAGCGTTACGCTCACGTTGAGCTCGTTCCGCGGCCAAGCGTTGTTGTTCTGCTTGCTGATCTAAGGCATCTTGGGCACGCGTTTGCTCAAATCCAGCTTGGGTTGTTTGCGTTGCCATGCTGTCAACTTGGCTGTACATGCCAATCTGTTGTGCTGCCTGTAATGCTGCTTCGTTGTCACGACGTAATCTTTGCAGCGTTGCGGCATCGTTGGTATTTGCCATTTGCTGATTGCGATAGGCAATACCATCAGCCAACTGTCTGGCTAAAGCTTCGCGGCCAGCTTGCTGCTGTGCTGCCTGTTGCTGTTGCTCAATAGCCTGACGCTGACTTTCTGCTTCCTCCTGTGCGCTGGCCTGGGCATTAGCCTGAGCCTGCAAGTTGCGGTAATAGGCGTCTTGCTGGGCTTGTTGAGCCTGATAATTGGCCATTTCTGTATTCAGTGTATTTTGAAACTCCGGGCTGGCGGCTACTTCTATCACCGCACCGGCTACTTCACCTACGCCAGAAATAACCGCAATAGTACCTTCTACCGTTGCTACAAAGCCATTAGCCAGCACCATCCCCACATTGCAACCAAAGCTAGAACCTGCGCCCAACCCTTGCTGTACTGAAGCTGCCAACGTATCGGCAGTGGCTAAGAAGTCTGCCTCTCCTTGTGTTTTACGTAGTTCTAGCAGGAGATGTTTGAGGTTTCCTGCCATTGCTGCATCAAAATCATTGCTGCTGCCGTTCATGGGGGCCTGGGTGGTAATGGCAATACTGGTTATTT
>CAZXTH010000018.1:13613-16648 GCA_964643585.1 uncultured Pseudoalteromonadaceae bacterium | reverse complement strand
AAACGGTAGGTAAGTGACAAGGTGCCGGGGGAGGTTTTACAACCGTCTGTATTTACACTGCCGTGTTGTATACCTCGTGTTATTTCCAGGCGCAATCGTGGAGCACTAGCCGATTGAAAATAATTACTTGCACGTAGTGCTGCCCGCATATCGCCCATAAATTCCAGCCACTCGTCGCTGGTTCCTTCTTTAAATTCGACAACGCCAAGCCGGTACGGCAAAAAGGGCTCTGGCGCTTTTACATTTTGTAGCCAGGCAGGTTCAGGTTGATACCGACCGGCATTAACAAGGGGAGATAATCCCAGCAGAAGCAGGCATAAACCATGGCTTAGTGATACTTTTAACCGGTTGCTCATTCAAAAGAACCTTGTTCAATCCATAAACGGATCACACTGTCATGTGCAGTAGTGCGTGCTTTAGCTTTTGCTGCATCAGCGCCACTTAGTGTTGAAGAAAGCGAAACTAATCCTATCGCTTCATCCCATTGCGCTGGCGTATCTATGGTATGGATAAGCTCTTGCCCTGCCCACAGTTCATAATGAAGGCGGCTGCTGTAGGTAAAAATGGCAGGTACTATGCCAAGTGTAAATAATACCGCTGTAGCACCGGCTGCACCGGTCCATTCTCCGGTAATGTCCTCAGCAACACTTTCCGTTATTTTGATATGAAAGTTAACTGTACCGTCAGAAACTGGATTAAAACCATGATCTTGTAGAACTTTTTTGATTTCTTCGTAACGAAGGTTGTGTTGCTTAGATATTTCAGCCGCGCTCAGCTCTTCATTAGGAGGGATAAGGTATTCAACGAAAACGGTAGCATTGGCTGCATCAAAGCCAGTGGTATCGGCTTTTCCTAATTTGGGGGCAGCCGCACAGCCTGCCAGGCTACAACATAAAGTAAGTGTTAGAACTACTGTTAATATTGTTTTCATAATCCATCATTCTTTTTATGTATGCAGTCACCGACCTGCACGATCGCAAAAAAGAATAATCCTTACTTTAAACAATCGTCAATAGCTCACTTATTGAATTGACATCAAAAACACATTCAAAATTCGATCGTTTTTTAATCTGCCACATTCGATAACAATAGTACCTTTAATAGAAACTTAATGGTCAAGTATTAATAAATGGATCGTTTATAAAACATAACAGAGATAGGTTTTAACGGCTGCTTCTTTTACACGTTTGATGCTGTTCGTTTTTCTTCACTGTATTATATGCTTCTGTTCCCTAATAACGGCACGATAGGCAAGCTGCCTTTAAGCAGTAATACATAATAAAGGTCACTAATGAAAATAATCCGTAGTAAAAGTTTTACCGCTGAACGGGCGTGGGGGGCTTTGGGAATTGCCAATATGAATGGTATTACAACCCGCTTACACTGGACCGATAAACCCTATAAATGGCATATCAATGATGGGGAAGAAGTGTTTGTTGTGCTCAATGGCCTTGTTGATATGCATTACCGTGAGCAAGGGACTGAACAGATAGTACGTTTAAACACTGGCGATATTTTCTATGCGGATATTGGCTGTGAGCATGTGGCACATCCGGTGGGAGAAGCCAGGATTCTGGTGATTGAGAAAGAGGGGAGTGTGTAGCAATGGAAGCTGATCCATGAATAGGCCAGCAGAGTTGTTCAAATTCATTTCTGACGAATGTGTCAGGCATCCCTGTCTTCAACAGTTTGTATAGGGTAAGTTGATTCTTGATTGGTATTAAAGCTTAATCTGTATGATGGTGAGAGGGTTCGCGAGCTGGTTCGCACATGCGCAGTAAATCTGCATAACAACACAACTAATCGCAGGTTTATTTCGTCTAAATAGCAAAGATCAACAGATCTTAATAGTGATATAGAGCGCTCTCAGCCTGATAAATGGAGAATTCCGTTGTTAAAATTAAAAATGCTTTTTTTATGTGCTGTAATGCAATGCCTGTTGGTAGCAGGCCCGGTCTTTGCTGAAACTTCCGGGCAAACCAGCGTGGTAATTCTGGGGGTTAATCACACAGCCCAACTGGTCACTCAAACTCAGCGTCCGGCTGTGCTACGGGCATTTTTCGAGCGGGTACAGCCAAATGCTGTGGCGATAGAGAGAGACCCTCAGGCGTTATCCCGTAACAGTTTCTATGATTTTACCTATGAAGTGCAGGATATTGTGTTGCCTTGGGCGACAGAGCAGAAAGTACCATATCATGCTATAGACTGGGTGCCACCAGCCGAAGACGCCCGTTTGATGTTTGGTATTGATCTGGATGCGGCTCCATTTATTCGCCCAGTGAGAGGTTTTGGTGGATTTTTAGTATTTGAAGATAAAGCATTGTTAAGTTTACCCCTGTTTTATGCGGATGATCCGGCGAGTTGGCAGCAAACCCTGAATTGGGCGGAGTCTTTTCCTGCCCACACTGGAGCGGATGCCGCCAGACGCTTGTTTCTGTATCGTACCTATATGCAGGCTCGTCGGGTAGCTAAAGTCGCTGAACAATACAAGGGCGGGACTGTGCTGGTAGTTGTTGGTCATATGCATAAGCCGGATATTGAGCGAATTCTGGCGTCTGACCCCACAATTAAACTGGTTAACCCAACTGATTACGGGATGCCTACTGAGCAGCAAATTGTCTCTCAGGAAATCACTGCGGATCACCTTGCTGTTGCAACATTTAACCTATTGGGGCTACAGGCTCAGTCAGATGTTATTGATCTGGATTATTTGACCGCAGTTATAGAGCAATTGAGTACGGCACAGCCTGAAAGTACCGAAGTCGCCTTATTTAAAATCCGCCTGAAAATCTTAAAAGGGCAGTTGGAGCCATTGCAAGCTATAGCCGCTTATCAAGCTATTCAGCTCAAACTTAATGCTGGTGATACATTTAGCTGGAATGGTGTAATAGAAAAACACCGTCTTGATTCTTTTTTTGACCCGTTTGGTAATCTGACAATTGCTCAGCGTATCAGGTTGGAAATTGCCAGAGAACAGGCAAAACTGGGAAATACCGGGCAGGTGATGATAGTAAAACAACAGTTAGAAGCAGAAC
>CAZXTH010000018.1:0-13603 GCA_964643585.1 uncultured Pseudoalteromonadaceae bacterium | reverse complement strand
CGGCTCAGCTGGTTATTTACTGGACCCGTTATATTAGCAAGTCCAGTTAATATTCATAATTTATTAATAGGAAATTTTTGTGATAAAAATATTAGTGATAATTTTTTCCTTAGTATGTTCATTCACTGTTTCTGCGGTATCTGTATGTAAAAACTGTATTATCACAGGGATTCAACCAGATCCAAGAAGGGATGGTACATTTATTTGGTTGGAAGGTGATTGGACGGAGTCTGATAGCAGCTGTTCAACACCTAGAACAAAAGTATTCTTTATTCCTGCGGGTTCTAAAGTTGAAAGTACGACGATTAGTGTAAGTCTAGCTGCAATGCTTTCTGGTAAGAAAGTTGGATACGCTTATGGAAGTGGGGAATGTATTTATAATTATGAGGTTCTACATTACATTTTTATATCTAATTAAAGTGTATAACTAAAATATCCTTTCGTAGTTTTATTAATTGTTGAAGCTCAACAGGAAATAAAATGGAAGCTGACTTCTGGGTGCAGAAATGGCAGCGTGGTGAAACTGCTTTTCATGAGAAACAGGTCAATCCGGCATTGGTTCGGTATTTAGCTGAACTGCAATTACCAGCCGGCAGCCGGATCTTTGTGCCTCTATGCGGTTAAAACGCTGGATATTGGCTGGTTCTTGCAGCATGGGTATAAAGTAGTCGGGGCAGAATTAAGCGTGTTGGCTATTACAGAGCTTTTTGCTGCATTAAACCTGATACCGGATATCACTCCTGCAGGTAAACTGATTCGTTATAGCGCTGCCAATATTGATATTTTTGTTGGTGACATTTTTCAACTGACCACTGCTGAGCTTGGTCTGGTTAATGCTATTTATGACCGGGCCGCGCTGGTTGCATTGCCAGAGCCGATGCGCAATCGTTACAGTGCGCATTTAATGGCTTTGACCAATAATACTCCCCAGCTATTGCTAACCTATGAATATGATCCACTGTTGTGTGATGGCCCGCCGTTCTCTGTTTCAGAAACGGAATTACAGCAGCATTATGGCAGCAGTTATCAATTAACATTACTTGAGCGGGTGCAATTGCCTGCTAAATTCAGGCATAAAGTTGATGCCGCAATTGCTGTATGGTGTTTGCAGCAGTCTGGCTGAGTGTCGTTTAATACGATGATTTTCTGTTAAAAGTAGCTTAGTACCGATATTACGCACCATGGTGCAGGATTTGGTCTATTATTCATGCCGCTAATAGTATTACTGCTGATCACTGATGTGAATTTCCCCTAAAAAACCAGGCACTGGATTTCGCCGTAATTCCGTAAATTTGAAATACGCGTTTTGCTATATTTAATCTGCAACATATACACTTTTTTATACTATTACTCATAACTTGTTACTGCACTGTGATATACCGGTATTGCATGATAAGGGGCTAGCTCCTGCGGGCTCGTGCTACTAAGTTGCTTTGTCTAACATAGCTCAATGTATTATGAGGTTTTTAAAACATGAAAATATATTCTGACAAGGTGCGAGCAAATAAAAGCCCCTCAGTTGCCAATGGATTGGTACAAAAGCAAAGTGGTATCGAATCAGCTTTTCAGTTTACCGATAATAGGCCTGAAGTTACTCCTCAAAGGAAACTGCAAGAATTAGTGAAAAGTAGCCGACAAACCTATCAATTAAAAACATTTCAGAACATGGCTAATAACAGCCATCATCATAATTACTTATCTCAACTGCCACCGCTCCAGATGAACAGGAAAATGAAGAGGAAAAAACAGGGTCAGGAAGAGCGGGTTTCTGTTAGTAAGCCATCACATAGTCAAGAAGATATTCAAGATGAAATGATCCGGCATTGGCTGCGAAACCCGCTTAATGATCCAGATCAGCTTCGCGCTAATTATGCCTGGAATTACAAAGGAGTTGAGGGCGGGTGGTGTGATGGCTGGTCTTATGTGCTTTCTATAGATGGAGATGGCCTGGCGGAATTATGGGAGAAAATCGACAGTTACCTTGATGGCGGAGAGCAGCTCAATTCAACTGATATATATACGGCTTGCACATTTGCAAGGAAGGCTTCTCTGTATCACATTATGAATCAAGACCCTCCGACAGTGAAAAGCCCACAAGGCTTGGATTACCAGGCTGCTAATTTCGATTTGGAGCAAACACCCTCAAAGAGGGAAAACTGGCAGCATGATGAAGATTCTACTTTGCCAATGTATGTTATTAAAGAAGATATTAAATCACTGGATGCTGGCCAAACGCTTCGCCTTACATCCCCTATCCATGATGCTGCGGTTAAATGTATTAAAGGTGGGTACATCGTTGCAGAAACCGAAAGTCATGGCATTCAAAAATGTAAGAATCTGCAAGAGGTACTGCTTATTTTGGACGAATGGCGAAAAGAGTGCGAACAAAATAACGCCCCTTTCTTTAATCAAACCATGATTGTCTAACCCACAGAGAGCTTTTATCAATTCAAGTATGATTCATATGCCATAGTCTATATTCTGGTACGTTAAGGCTGGCAATGAAGGCTTGGGTAAACCTACGCGGTCCAATGCAAAAAGTGAGGGTAAATGGCTAGGCATACACGGAGTGTTTTCGGTTGGACATGGTTTGTCATATGGCGCTTTTTGCTGTTACTGGTTCTGTCGGTATTGGTATTACTGCTGGTGCTAAGGTTTGTTCCGCCGCCTACCTCGTCATTTATGCTGCAAAGCCCTTATCCGGTTAGTCAGCACTGGATAAGCATTAATAAGTTGCCTGCGTATGTACCGCTGGCTGTCGTTGCTGCAGAAGATCAGCGCTTTCCTGAGCATTTTGGGGTGGATTGGGCGGCCATTAGTAAAGCGCTTGAGCAGTACGATGATGGTGGCGGCCTTCGAGGGGCAAGCACTATCACGCAGCAAACTGCGAAAAACCTCTTATTGTGGCCAGGGCGAAGCTTTGCACGTAAAGGGATGGAAGCCGCTCTTGCACTAAGCCTTGAAGCTATCTGGGGTAAAAAGCGTATTCTGGAAGTGTATTTAAATATCGCCGAATTTGGTAAAGGCATTTATGGTGTAGAAGCTGCTAGCCTGCATTATTTTGGTAAATCGGCTCGTAACCTGAGTATTGACGAAGCAGCCCGACTGGCTGTGCTGCTGCCAAGCCCCAGAAGCCGTGATCCCCTTCATTTAACCCCTTTTCTTAGTCAGAGAGTCGGCTGGATTAAACAACAAATGCAGCAACTTGGTTCAGGTTATCTAAACCCTATTCTTAATTGAATGTTTTGCTTTTGCAGGGCGGAGCACACTTTTGTGGATAAAGGCCACCCCTGGGCAATGGCATCTTTCATGTACTCAGTTGCTGGTGCAGAATAATTCGCTATACTTTTATTTTTTAATTAAAAGTTAAAAAATAATGAATAAATTAATATTGATTCTGTTTGTTTACTATTTACCTTTTACTGTTATGGCTAAACCTGAGTTGCTGCTGGCTCAGGTTTATCACGATGATGTTGATATTCAGCAATACTGGGTTAGTGAAAAGCTTGATGGTGTAAGGGCATTCTGGAATGGCAGCGAATTAATCTCACGGGGTGGCAATGTGATTGCTGCTCCTGCGTGGTTTGTAGCTGATTTTCCGGAGGAAAAACTGGATGGCGAGCTGTGGTCTGGCCGCAACCAGTTTGCTGAAATTTTAAGTACAGTCAGTAAGCAACAGGCGATTGATACGGAATGGCAGGCAATACGCTATTTTATTTTTGAACTGCCTGATGCAGCCGGCACTTTTACCGAGCGTATCAGTGCTATGCAAGCTATCATTCAGCGGCAAGGCAGCCCTTACCTGAAGGTTGTTCCGCAGTTGCGTATAGCGGGTAATACCGAATTGTTTGAAAAGCTAAATAGGCTTGAAAGTATCGGAGCTGAAGGTTTAATGCTGCATCATCAGGATGCGCTTTATAAAACCGGCAGAAGTGTTGATTTACTAAAGTTAAAGACCTATCAGGATACAGAAGCCGTTGTTATAGGATACCGGCCGGGCAAAGGGAAATACCAGGGTATGGTTGGCGCGCTAGTGGTAAGAACACCGGAAGGTAAAACCTTTGCCATTGGCAGTGGCTTAACCGATGAATTGCGTATGACCCCGCCGGAAATAGGTGCTGTGGTAACTTACAGATATAACGGTATGACTAAGAATGGCTTGCCCCGTTTCGCCCGTTTTTTAAGGATTAGGGAGGCGTTCTAGTAAGATATCAGGCAATTTATCAGGAGTTGCCTGCTGTACTCTGGAGTACTCAGAACTCGGTAATCATCCTGCCGCCCAGTATACGTGCTGTTGTGCCGTCTAGTTTCATATCTTCAACTGCCGCCCGGATAGCAGTAACTGCAGCTGGGCAATTACAATGTGCTGAAATAGCCATATAAATTATCTGTGGTTCGACAATATTCATCGGGAAGCTGAATTCTTTAATTTTATCAGCAAGCTGTGGATGTTCCTGCAGTACTGCTTTTACCTGTTCTGCAGGCAGTAGAGCGGCATCTGCTCTTTGTTTGGCAATAATTTCGAGGGCAGCATAAACAGAGTTTACTTTTAAATGTTTAGCTTCCGGCATTGCATCAATAACCGGTTGAACTCTGGCGTGAAATACATAGTTGCGGATTGATACCAGTCGCATCGCTGCCAATTCACTTACCTGCTCCAGGTTACGGTGGTCTGCAGCAGATAAATACACGCTGTCAGGGCGGCGGGCAGCAAATGGAATATAGTCAATTCCGGGGCGACCTGTCCCTGTTTTTACCACGTTAATGACTAGATCGGTATCGCCATCAGTCAGTTGTTTAATACAACGGGCCGGTGGGGTTTTCTCGCTCAGAGTAAACCTGTAGCCTGATCTGGCGGAAAGATTGCTGATAAAGTCAACAGAAACCCCCTGGGCATGGCCTGTGTTGGCATCGAAACTGACCAAACCAGGGAAATCCCAAAGACACAGCCGCAGCGAAGTAGATGCTTGTGCTGCATCCATCGCGAACAGTAAAAATAATCCCCAGCAAAGTCTGCGCATCATTTAAATGACTCCCATTGTTATAAAAAGGGATTTTTTACGGCAAACCAGTGTAAAGGTTAGTCAGTGTCCGGGCAAATGAATTGATATATGTTTCAAACATGGAAAAACAGTTAATTAACATCTGGTAAAACTGGTCATTCGTGGGAGCTTTGTTTCACCATGATTCTATTCGGGCAACCAATGGTGATAAGTAATGCTGAAACTGAATTTTCTGATTGCTGTAACAACCCTGACTTCCTTTTTGGCTATGGCACAAAATCCACTGAACTTTGGCAGCAATATCAGAACCGCAGATCCATCTGCACATGTCTGGGCTGATGGGCGGATTTATGTTTATACCTCACATGATGAAGAGTGTCAGGTTGATTTTCATATGAAAGACTGGCATGTGTTTTCATCTGACGATTTAACAAACTGGACAGCACATGGTGCCGTTTTGTCTGTGGATGACCTGGCTTGGGCTGATGATTATGCCTGGGCGCCGGATGCTGCATATAAAAATGGCAAGTATTACCTGGTCTTTCCGGCAGGGACCGGTGTAAAAAACCGTGAGCATCCTGAAAAAAGCACTAAATGGATGGGGATAGGGATTGCTGTCAGCGATTCACCCACTGGACCATTTAAAGATGCTATAGGCGCTCCCTTATGGCGCGAGCCTTATGCAAATGACCCTGCATTATTTATTGATGATGACGGTAAAGCTTATTTATATTTTCATGGTATCGATTTTGATTATTACGTAGCAGAAATGTCAGACGATATGCTGAGCATTAAAGGGGATTTCCAGAAAATGGATATGGGCGGTTATGAGCCAAAGATGGAAGGTCCCTGGGTATTCAAACGCAACGGTCTGTACTACTTTACTATGCCTGAAGGTAACCGGGTATTGACTTACTATACCGCAACGTCACCCACCGGTCCCTGGACGTACCAAGGGGAGATTATGGAACAGGAGCATGCCAGCAATAATCACCATTCAATAGTCGAGTATAAAGGGCAGTGGCTATTATTTTATCACCGCTGGCTGGAAACGCCGGAAAGTGGTTGCCATAAGCGGCAGCGCCATGTCGCTGCCGAATATTTATATTTTAATGAAGATGGCACCATAAAGCCGGTTAAAAGAACCACAGAAGGTGTTGCAGATTTTGCAGAACGGTTTAAGTAACATAGAAACCCGGTATGCCCGTTTTTTCTGTTAATGATTAAAAACGGGTATTACTGCTTGTAGTCGTTCCAAATCACCTTCACCTACACCATAGCGCTTAAAATAGGCTGGCCATTGCGCAGTCAGATCTTTCACTTCGTTAATGATTTTCTGCGCTTTAAACTGTTTTAAACCGAAACGACGAGATTGCGACAGCAGGTTATCAATATTGCCTAGTCTGCCATTATTACCCAGCCCCATACTATGTTGCAGCGAGTTATTAACTGGTAACACGTCATAAGCGGGTGATAGTCGCCAGTGCTGTTCTTTAAAGGAATAAAGCAAGGCATGATTACGGGTATGGTCATCGGTATTGCCGATAAAAACATTAAATACCATGCGCCGGTAGAGGTCATGCGCATCTTCTGCCTCTGCGCTGTGTTTCAGCAGAAATTCGGCTATAAAACCATAACTGTAGTCTGTGGTGAGTAAAACCTGATTAACGCTTTTGGCGTTGATCAGAGAGTCTGTGCTGATGAAATGGTGTGTAGGTTGTTGTGCATAACAGTCAAAACGCTCTACCAGCAGTACATCACCATACAATGTGTGTTCTGTTTTGGTGGTGGCAACCTGGCAGGGGAGTTCTGCTAGCATGCGCATAGCCGCGTGTTCGGCTTTGACATGATTAAATAAATCATCTGGCCGGTTAAATTTTGCCAGATACGTCCGCTCGTTTTCAGTGACCAGTGTTTTGGGCCTTGCTCCCCCCATACTGGAACCGTATTCAAAGGCTTTTTTGGCTTCTTTCGGGATATTTTCATCTTTAAGAATGGCGTCTTTTCCCTGCAGCAGCAGTGGCAGATCGCCCAGCGTATTTTTATTGAGTTTATGCTTGGACGCAGAACGTGACAGGCTGAATACTAAAGCTCCAACGCCCATGCCTGAACCTGCCAGCAAAAACTCCAGTGCATTGGCAGGCTTGGTTTTATGCAGCGACAAAATTACTTTTCTGCCCCATGAGTCAGGCCCAGCGTCTGACAATACTCCGAAGATGCCTTTATTGGTGGAGGTTGAATAAAGTTGTTCTGTCAGCGGTAAATTGAGCGGGTCCAGAGGAAAAGCATCTGCTCTGGCAAGATAGCTTTTGCCATAGCGGAATTCGCCATAACGGCGCTGGGCATCATAAGCGATAACGCCGCAAATTACGGGTTTATCTCCCAGTCCATCAATAAAAACATAAGCTTGTTCAGAAGTCATTCGATAACTCTTGCTGCGGCTTACGCTGTTTTCTTAAATGGCGCCCGGATAATGTGGCTAGCTGATTTTCAGCCATATTTATTATGGGCTCCAGCAATTCAAGGTGATCTAATACGTCAAACAGTGCCTGAGAATTAACCGGTTTGCCATTCTCTATTGCTGAAATAGTATTACGGCCTACACCCACTCTTGTTGCCAGCTCTGTCTGATCCATGGTTGCTGCACGGGTATGTTTAACCAGTTTACCCAGTACCTCAGAGAAATAATGACTATTTTGCATGTTTAATCAGGCATTAGTTATTTATGCCTTAATTATGGGATATAATTTTTGATTGTCAATGCCTTAAAATCAAAGCATAAGCTACTTTTGATTGAATTTATAATCGTTATTTTGTCTTTGAGCAGTAAGGTTCGAAAATCTGGAAGGTTCCGTACCATTAAATCCGGTTTTATGGTCTGATTTTTTACGGCAGACTAGGGGCTGTTGACGTTAAGAACAAGGAGCGTATTTATGCTAAGAAATTCGGCAACGCATTATGGCAGTATTGCCCGTACACTACATTGGTTGACGGCGTTACTTTTCCTGCTGGCATACATTGCTGTGTATTACCGGCACTGGTTTACTGAGCCTAAAACTGCTGAAAACTGGACTGCATTGCAGTTGCATCTGTCGTTTGGCGTCAGTATTGCTATTCTGGTGGTATTACGGGTGTACTGGCGGCTGACTAACCGGCAGCCTGAGCATGAGCCAGGCTCTGCATTGGCACATAAAGCCGCACATTACGGACACTTGTTGCTATACGCTGTGTTAATTATTATGCCGCTAACCGGTTATCTGGGAACGGGAGTAGCGACAGAGTTTTTCTTTTTGTTTGATATTCCAAAGTTTTCGGATACCTGGCTATTTCAGACAATTGTCAGTAACGGTATGGGGCTGACATTTGAACAGTTTGAAATTCCAATGGATTATATTCATAAAAATGGTGGTGCTTACCTAGTATGGTTATTGATTCTTGGGCATGCAGCCGCAGCACTTTATCATCATTGGGTGCTGCGAGATCGGACTTTACGTAAAATGTTAAGCTCAAAGTAATGAGACTGGTGATACAGGTAAGAACTTGTCTCAGATCTTGCGAACGAAGGTTATGCAAGGCAAAAACAGGTGAGAAAGCGCAGTTTACACAGAGTAAATGAGCATTTTGAACCTGTTTTTAACACCGCAGAGCCAAAGTGCAGCAGATCCGAGACAGGTTCTAAGGGGCGGTTTATGAGGTTACTGAGTTGTATAGCTTTAGTGTTGTTTTTAACGGGGTGTCAGGCTGCTTCAGAAAGGGATGTGCAGCCGGATAGAAAACTCCGTGCATCACTGGAAACCTTTTGTGAAACCCAGCCATGCCGTAAAAACCAACAGGTTAGGTTTCGCACGGAAAGTGGAGAGGTTAACCAGCTTATGGCGCTTTACTGGCCGGTAGTACAGGGGCAGGATATTTCTGTATTGCCCGGTGAAGAATTGATGCTGGAAATAAATCAGGAAAATGGTCATTTTGCTTTTAAACAAGTGACAGTGGCTGAAAAACCGGAGATTACTCTCAGGTTGTCTCTGAAGCAGATGGATGATGGTTTGGGGATGATATTGTCTGTTTATAATCCGCTGGATAAGGTACTGAAATTTCATATCCAGATGATTGATTTTCTGGGACGACCACATAAGACAAGCAGTTGCCCGATATTGCCTGGCCGCAGTAGTTACGAAAACTGGCCGCATCCGATACCGGAACTGCTTCTGACCTCGCCGGTCTTACTGGATCAGAATGCAGATACTGCCTGTGTGTATTAGAGTGTGTTGACGTTTTATGGTAAAGCCTGATACTCGCCCTAACCGGCGTAGCAAGTCCCGGCGGCAGAAAAAACCATCACCGCCATTTTTGCCATTACTGGCCGGGATCCTTTTTCTGGCTGCGGTGGGCGCTTTGGTATGGCTGGAGGAATTACCCCGCTGGTTACTGGTTACGTACATTGTATTAAGTGTGCTGACTTTTCTGGTTTATGGCTGGGATAAGCGGGCTGCCAGACTACAGCAAGCGCGGGTGGCTGAATCTACCCTGCATTTGCTGGCTGTTATAGGTGGTTGGCCGGGGGCTCTGATTGCTCAGAACCGCCTGCGGCATAAATCCCGTAAAGCCAGTTTTCTGCTGATATTCTGGTGTACGGTTATCGTTAACCTGATTTTTGTGTACTGGCTGATTTATTTTGCCTGATGTTAGGGGCTGTTGATAGCCAGAGTTGCAGCGTCTGAACATAATCAGCCGGTAGCAGGTGCTCACTGTCAAACGTAAAGTGCTGTTTATCTGTTCCTGGTAAGCTGTTGAAAAATCGTCGGTTCTGCTTTTTGCTGGCATATTCATCATCGTTGGCTGTTAGCAGCCATATCTGATTATCTGCCAGCCCAGCCAGCATATTTTGCGGGGCAACGATGGCCGTTTTATTATTGATATGCGGTGGGACGATTGCTGCAACGTTATTAATACGTTCATCAACTGCGGCCAGTAACAAACTGATTTGTCCGCCCATGCTGTAACCTGCAATATTGATTCGTTCATTATCAAACTGAGGCTGTTGCTCCAGCCAGTCCAGTAGTACCCGGTGATCACGTACTGTATCAATCAGCATTTGTTCATAAGGTTCACGCTTTCCCCACCAGTGCAGGTTATCAATAATATCCAGCACACTGATTTCAGGATCTTTACGCTCGCCATGATGGCGGGCATCAATCGCAATCACGGCATAGCCTTTATCCAGAGCCATCTCTGTGATTTTGTGAGTTTGCTCTACTGTTGGCCGTTCTTTAAAACTGTCCTGCCACCAGCGGTTATGGCTGCGCCCCATAGCATGAACACCAATCAGTACCGGTAGTGGTGTTATTTTATCAGCAGCTTGCTGTGGGTAACGGATATGTCCGTTTACTGTTGTGCCATCAAAAGTGGTATAGGAAAAAGTGACATTCTGTCGGTCAGGTTGCTGTTGTTGCATGGTGACAGGTTGTGACATGGTATAGCTGTAACGGGTTTGTATATCGCTTGCGGTAACGGTGTAGGATTTGAGGCCGAATACAGCATACCAGCCTGCAGCCAGTGCGGTGATAATTGCTCCCAAAGTGATCAGCACGAGTTTTACTCCTGTTGTTTTCATTTTAGTGTCTTGCATTCGCAGGACTTAGCAGCAGGCTAAACGACACACTGTGAAGCAAATGTAAAACAAACACACCTGATAATAATATTCTGGTTATCCGTCAGTTGAATGGTGTAAGAGCATTTTTTACTGTTTACTGATATTCAAAATAGTTGCCAGCGGTTAATATCGTTTATATTTGAATAGGTGATAGTGATTTACTGTCTGTTTCGGATTAAGGAGTTTGAGATGTTAAATCATACAAACATCACCGCCTCTCTATGGATTATGGCTGCATCAGCCGTTTCATTGTCATTACCCGCTTGTGCATTGCAGCAGCAAAATGCGCAAACACAAGCCCAGAACACCAGCAAAGCGGTTAGCAATTATAGTGATTGCAGCCAGATTAATTTCAATGATATCGACAGCCGTGAACTGACCAGAGAAGAGCTGATCAAGCGCATGGATGATGATTTTGAAGCAAATCTGAGCAAAAGTGAAAAGTGTATGGCTGAGGCGGTTGCATCCGGAGCCGGGCGTCTGGGAGGGGCAGGAGGTTCAGGAGCCGGTGCAGGCACGGGGAGTAGCACTGGTAATTCGGCTGCAGGCAGTAGTAATACGTCAGCGGATAGCAGCAGCTCCGGTACTGACAGCCAGCAATCGCAGCAGAATCAGAATGCAGCCGGCGCATCGTCAGCAGAACACCAGAAAGGTAAAGGTGGTCAGGGAAGCTCCAGCGTATGTGATGCGGTAAAGCAAGGCTTAACGTCTGCCACTACGGATGCTGAAAAACAACATTTCCGTGGCTTGATGGAACAATATGGATGTAAGTAACAGAATGATGGAAAGCGCTATGCAAAATATCTCTTTAGTGACACGTGCCGCCCGGCGAATCTCCGTTATGCTGGCTATCGCAGCAATGGTGCTGGCAGGTTGCCAGTCTACCCAGACCAATGTAAAAACAGTTGGCCCCAGCATTGGCGGAACAGGCAGCAGTACTGAGCTTGGCAATGCCCAGCGCAGCTATAACTATACCTCCAATATTTATCTGGATGTGGCGATACCGGTATTTGATCCTGGTATTCCGCTGGACAGTAACGGTCATGTAGACGACAAGAAAGTGGCTGATGAGGATATCTGGCCACAGGTGCGCCGTTTGGAAGCCAACCGCTTTGCGATTGAAACCAAAAAGTCACTGGCAAAAACCAAAGCATTCGGGGCGATTAATATTACGCCGGATGCCAATGTGTCGGCAGATGTTTATATTCTGGGCAAGATTAATTACTCCGATACCGAAACGGTAAAAATAGGTATCAGGGTCATGGACACCACCAATGAGATCTGGGGTGAAAAAGAGTTTGAGCACCGGGTTGGTGCCGCTTTTTATCGTGATGCGCTGCGTAAAGAGCAAAACCCCTATGCACCTATTTTCGATAATATTGCAGCATACGTTTACGACTTACTGATTAAAAAGTCTGAAAAAGACAAACAGGCTATTCAGCAGGTATCCGATTTGCGGTATGCCGCCATGTACAGCCCGGAAGTATTCTCCCCCTATCTTAAGCAAAAAACGGGTTTTTTCTCCCGTCAGGCGGTGTATAGCTTGAATGGCTTGCCTTCAGAGCAAGATCCAATGTTACAGCGGATTAAGCAATTACAAGCGAAAGATGAGCAATTTATTGATCAGCTGCAAGACAGCTATGAAGCCTTTTATGCCGAAACGGAAGATGCTTACAGCCATTATCAGCGTGAAACCCTGCCAATCGCAGCTGATATCCGTAAAAAGAAAGCAGAACGTGCAGCACAACAGGCAATGACATTAGGCGGGACGGTCTTGGCTGTCTTACTCAGTAAAAACTCCAATTCCGGAGCCGGGCAGGTTGGGGCAGTGGTTGCCGGTGCCGCAGCAGTTTATAGCCTGAGCGAAGCGATACAAACTAACCGTGCATTAAGTGCCCAGCGTGAAGTATTAAGCGAAATGGGACAAAATCTGGATATTAAAGTGACCACTCAGGTGGTGGAAATGAATGACCAGACCATCGAGCTGAAAGGTACGGCAGGAGAACAACATACCCAGTTACGGCACAAGTTGTATGAAATCTACCAGCTTGAATCGACACCGGATCGCCAGCTGTAGAGGGAGTATGATGTGACAACAAACATAGATGATGTCATCACCCGGGATAAAAAAGATAAGCATACGTTACGGTTAAAAATCGTAGTACCGGTTGTTGCTGTTATTGTACTGGCTGTGTTGATTTTTATTATTGTAACCACTGTGGCAAAAGCACCACAGCGGGCGGTTTCGCTAACAGATAATACAACGGTAAAAGAAACGGTCACAGAACAGCCTCAGGCATCGCAGCCAGATGAGAATACCCGTAAAGTGTTACAACAGGCATTGTCAGATAGCAGCAGTCGTCTTGATGTAGTAACGGCTAATACCGAGCTGGTCGCCTGGAGTGGTAATACAGTGACAGGGCTAAAGCAACAGCTGCAACAAGCTTATAGCCGCTACGGCGAACAACAGTATGCTGAAGTGCAACCCTTGCTGGATAGCCTGAACCAGCAACTACAAAAATTGCAGTCAGACTTTGTACAAGCCTATGAAAACACTTACCAACGGGCGCTTGCAGCGTTTGAGCAGCAACAATTAAATGAAGCACGCTTACTGGTTAGTCAGACACTGGCGGTGAAAGCCGATTTTGCACCGGCCATTCAGCTACAACAGCGGCTGGCTGTTGCCGGGCAGGTGCAGGCATTATGGGAAGATGTCCGGATTGCCACGCTGGAGAATAACCTGGCTAAGCAACAGGCAGCATTACAGCAGATTATTCAACTGGATGGGGAACAACATGCTGCTGTCGCCAGACTTGCACAGTTACAGCAGGGCGATAAAGAACAGCGTTTTGCTGCTGTACTGGCTGAAGCTGTCGCGGCGTTTGACAACGGCCAGTACGAACAGGCGCGTCAAGCGCTAACCAGAGCCGCAGCCATTGATAACAAGCGG
>CAZXTH010000017.1:8930-19457 GCA_964643585.1 uncultured Pseudoalteromonadaceae bacterium | reverse complement strand
TACCTTTAATGCTATATTAGAGGGGCAACAGCAAATTATTTTAACCAGTGATCGCTACCCTAAAGAAATTGATGGCATGGAAGAGCGTCTAAAATCCCGTTTTGGCTGGGGATTAACCGTTGCCGTTGAACCGCCTGAGCTAGAAACACGTGTTGCTATTTTGATGAGTAAAGCAGAACAATCCAGCATTGATTTGCCTTACGAAGTGGCTTTTTTTATTGCCAAGCGGTTGCGTTCTAATGTGCGTGAACTTGAAGGTGCTTTGAACAGAGTGATAGCGAACGCTAACTTCACTGGTCGGCCGATTACCATTGATTTTGTCCGGGAAGCCTTGCGTGATTTATTGGCATTGCAGGATAAGCTGGTAACAATTGAAAATATTCAGAAGACCGTTGCTGAATATTATAAAATCCGGGTTGCAGATTTACTGTCAAAAAGACGTTCGCGCTCTGTTGCGCGCCCGCGGCAAATGGCAATGGCTCTGGCGAAAGAGCTGACTAACCATAGCTTGCCTGAAATTGGCGATGCGTTTGGTGGTAGGGACCACACGACCGTGCTACATGCCTGCCGCAAAATTGAGTCTTTGAAAGAAGAAACTCATGAAATTAAAGAAGATTTCCAGAATTTAATTCGTACTTTGTCATCGTAACAGGGAACCGCTATGCAATTCCTCATTAACAGAGATGCTCTGCTTAAGCCATTACAAATGGTATCCGGTGCTATCGAACGGCGCCATACGCTGCCTATTTTGTCGAATGTATTGCTGGAAGTATCTGAGCAGACACTGTCATTGACAGGTACCGATCTGGAAGTTGAATTGGTTGCGACAGCTGTTCCGGATCAGGTTATTGCTACAGGCCGTATCACTGTGCCTGCTAAAAAGTTGCTGGATATTTGCCGCAGCTTGCCAGAGAGCAGTGAAATCCGGATCCAGATGCAGGGAGAAAACTGTATTCTGACCAGTGGCAAAACAAAATTTACCTTATCTACGCTTAACGCCAGCGACTACCCTAATCTTGAAAGCTGGGAAGGCGAAGCCAATATTACTCTCAGCCGGCAACAATTACGTAAGTTGCTGGATGATACTGCTTTTTCTATGGCTAATCAGGATGTGCGTTATTACCTGAACGGACTGTTATTTGAAGTTGATAATAACAGTGTGAGATCTGTAGCCACTGATGGTCATCGCCTTGCTTTGAGTGTCATTGAATTGCCTTCAGCCATCGCTCAGCAGAAGCAGATCATTATTCCACGTAAAGGCGTTCTTGAAATTATGCGTTTGCTGCCAAACGATGAGCAACCGGTACAACTGAGCCTGGGACAAAATCACATCCGGCTGGTTGATGACAGCTTCACGTTCAGTAGCAAACTGATTGATGGCCGCTTCCCTGATTATCGCCGCGTTTTGCCACGGAATACCAGCCGTCAGATTACTGCTCATCGCTCGGTATTAAAAGATGCTTGTATCCGAGCATCTATTCTGTCCAATGAAAAATACCGTGGTGTGCGTTTCACCCTGAGTCCGGGTGAATTGCAAATTGTGGCTAACAACCCTGAGCATGAACAGGCAGAAGAAGTGATTGAAGTTGAGTACCAGAGTGATAATCTGGAAATCGGTTTTAATGTTGGCTATCTGTTGGATGTTCTTAATACGCTGACCACAGATCTGGTTATTATGCACCTGAGTGATGCAAACTCCAGTACCTTGCTTGAAGGTGTGGGTAACAGCGGAGCCTCCTATGTTGTTATGCCAATGCGCCTCTGATTCATGTCTCTTTTGTCAGTCAGTGCCAGCCAGTTTCGTAATTTAAAAGCGTTAACACTGGCTGCGCATCATCAGTTCAATCTGATTTACGGTGTTAACGGTAGTGGCAAAACCAGCATACTGGAAGCAATTTATTACTTGGCACATGGCCGCTCATTCCGAACCAGCCGCTCGCAACGGCTTATTCAGCATGATGAAGCGGCTTTTACTTTGCATGCTAAAGTAACCGTTTCTGCTCAGACTTTTGCTATGGGGATGCAACGTGATCGCCAGGGCGATTTGCTGCTTCGGCTTAATGGTGCTGCTGTAAACCGTTTAGCCGATTTTGCTACTTTGTTGCCAGTCCAGCTAATTACACCAGATAGTTTCCGGTTATTTTTTGGCGGGCCTAAAGAGCGACGGCAGTTTTTTGATATGGGTTTGTTCCACGTGGAACATACTTTTTTTGATGTCTGGCTACGCTTCCATAAAGTGCTTAAGCAACGTAATGCTTTGCTCAAGGGCAGCCGGCATTATGATGAACAATTTGCTTTTTGGGACCAGCAATTTGCTCAGTTAGCAATTGAGCTGCAACAGTTGAGGGCGGGATATCTGCAGCAACTGGAACAGAGCTTTCGGCAACTGACAGAGAATGATGATTTATTGCAACAGGTCAGCTTTCAGTTGCAATCTGGCTGGCCAGATAAAACGGGCTCAGATGCTGCTGAATTACAGGCGTTGCTAAAGCAAAGTTTTCAGCAAGACAGCAGAATGGGATTTACCCAGTATGGGCCGCAAAAAGCTGATTTAAAGTTGAAGGCAGGAGCCTACGCTGCTGAAGAAGTGTTATCCCGTGGGCAGTTAAAAGTGTTATTATTTGCACTTAAAATTGCCCAGAATAATGTCATTCGCGACAGTGGTAAAAAGCAACCTTTACTGCTGATTGACGACCTGGCTTCGGAACTTGACCAAAGTTCCACACGTCAGATATTTGGTTTTTTAAACAATATTAACTCGCAGGTATTTATTACAGCGATTAATGCTGACCAGGTTTCACCTTTCATTCCAGCGGAAAAGCTGGTGATGTTCCACGTGGAACAGGGTCAGATAACAGCACGGACAGATGATGATGGCCGAACAACATAACTACGATTCCTCAAGTATTAAAGTATTAAAAGGTCTGGATGCGGTTCGTAAAAGACCCGGCATGTACATTGGTGATACCGATGACGGAACCGGCTTGCACCATATGGTGTTTGAAGTAGTCGATAACTCCATAGATGAAGCATTAGCGGGTTACTGTACTGATATATGGGTGACCATTCACAGTGATGGTTCCGTATCTGTTCGTGATAATGGCCGTGGCGTTCCGACAGATATGCACGAAGAAGGTGTATCTGCTGCTGAAGTTATCATGACTGTACTGCACGCCGGTGGTAAATTTGATGATAACTCTTATAAGGTTTCCGGTGGTTTGCACGGTGTAGGGGTTTCTGTAGTTAATGCGCTGTCTGATAAACTGGATTTAACGATTCGGCGTAAGGGCCAGGTACACAATCAGATTTATCATCTGGGTGTTCCGCAGGCACCATTAAGTGTGATTGGTGAAACTGATGGCACCGGTACTGCAATTCGTTTTTGGCCAAGCCCAACCATTTTCAGCGATATTGATTTCCACTATGAGATTCTTGCCAAGCGTTTGCGTGAACTATCGTTCCTGAACTCGGGCGTTAGTATTATTCTGAGTGATGAACGCACAGATAAAAAAGATCACTTTAAATATGAAGGTGGTATAGAAGCGTTCGTACAGTATTTAAATCGTAGTAAAACAAGTATCCACCCTAAAGCGTTCTATTTCACCAATCAGCGAGATGATGGTATTTCTGTCGAAGTAGCAATGCAGTGGAATGATACGTATCAGGAAAGTATTCTTTGCTTTACCAATAATATTCCGCAAAGGGATGGTGGTACTCACCTTGCCGGTTTCCGGTCTGCACTGACCCGGGTGCTGAATACTTATATTGAACAGGAAGGTTATGCCAAGAAAATGAAAGTGGCAGCAACCGGCGATGATGCTCGTGAGGGACTTACTGCAGTTATCAGCGTTAAAGTTCCTGATCCTAAATTCAGCTCACAGACAAAAGATAAGCTGGTGTCCAGCGAAGTAAAATCTGCAGTTGAAAGTGTAATGCACGAGAAACTGAATGAGTACCTGCTGGAAAGCCCGAACGACGCTAAAATTATTGTCGGTAAAATTGTAGACGCTGCCCGTGCCCGTGAAGCTGCCCGTAAAGCACGCGAAATGACTCGCCGCAAAGGTGCTCTGGATATTGCCGGCTTACCCGGAAAACTGGCAGATTGCCAGGAGAAAGATCCAGCGTTGTCTGAGTTGTATATCGTGGAGGGTGATTCTGCAGGTGGTTCAGCCAAGCAGGGGCGTAATCGTAAGAATCAGGCTATTCTGCCTTTAAAAGGTAAGATTCTGAACGTCGAAAAAGCCCGCTTTGATAAGATGCTGTCTTCGCAGGAAGTTGGAACCTTGATCACTGCCTTGGGCTGCGGTATCGGCCGTGAAGAATATAATCCGGAAAAAACCCGTTATCACAGTATTATCCTAATGACCGATGCTGACGTCGACGGCTCTCACATCCGTACATTACTGCTGACATTCTTTTACCGTCAGATGCCTGAGCTGATAGAAAACGGCTACATTTATATTGCTCAGCCACCACTGTACAAAGTTAAGAAGGGTAAGCAGGAGCAATATATTAAAGATGAAGCTGCCCTTACAGAATTCCTGACAACTCTGGCTTTGGATGATGCCAGCCTGCATGTTAACGCAGAGGCACCGGGTATTGGTGGTGCCACTCTGGAAGCATTAGTGCGCCAGTACCATAAAGTTCATGCGACTATCGAGCGCCTGGGACGCAAAATACCGCTTAATCTGTTAAATGAGCTGATTTATGTACCAGAGTTTGAACTGGAAAAGGCTAAAGGCCGGGAATATAGCGAGCAATGGACCAGCGCGTTAATTGCCCGTTTATCTGAAAAAGAAAATGACGGTTCAACTTATCGCCACGAGATTGTGGAAGACCGTGAACGTCATTTATTCCTGCCAAAAGTAGTTATTCGTCAGCATGGTATAGATAGCGAATATCTGCTGCACCACGATTTTATCAGCTCTCGTGATTATCAGAGTATTGTTGCTCTGGGTAACGAAATCCGTGATCTGATTGAAGATGGTGGCTATATCAAGCGGGGCGAAAAAGTTAAAGCTGTATTGGGCTTTACTGAAGCACTGGACTGGTTAATGGTTGAATCTAAGCGTGGCCTGACAATTCAGCGTTATAAAGGTTTGGGTGAGATGAACCCTGAGCAGTTATGGGAAACCACAATGGATCCTCAAACTCGCCGCATGCTGCGGGTGAGCATTGAAGATGCTATTGGTGCAGACCAGCTATTTGCAACGCTGATGGGGGATCATGTAGAACCTAGGCGTGCCTTTATTGAAGAGAATGCCTTATACGTTGCTAACCTTGATGTATAACGTGTAAAACTTAAAAAGCGCTGCCATTGGCAGCGCTTTTTGTTTGTAGCAGGGCATACTTATTCTGTTAGTCGGCTTGCTGGCTATAACTATAGCCAAGACCGTACACTGCCTTGATAAAATTATGGTATGGAAAAAGCAGCTTATATTTTTGACGCAGCTTTTTGATATGGCAGTCAATTACCCGTTCAGTCACGTCTTTATCATCACCGTAAACAGCAGTGATAATAGCCTGCCGCGAAAAAATCTGGTTTGGATGATTAACCAGAAGCTGTAGCAGCTGAAACTCAACCCTGGTCAGGGATACTTGTTTCATTCCACTACGCAAGCTAAACGTTCTCGCATCCAGCTCAGGTATGGGTTGTGGCAAGGGAATCTCACCAACGTTGTTACTGAGCTGCCTGTGGGCTGTTGCCGCAGCAATATAATCGCCATGGTCAATCAGTGATGTCAGCTCGCCAATCAATTGATCAAGCTGATGCATTCGCAGTGACAACGCGGCTGTCAGGCTATTTTCCTGAACCGTTGTTGTGGTGAGCTGTTTTTCCATTAATGCCAGAACAATCCGCATATCCTGTGCAACATGGCGATAGCCTCGTTGTAGTGGTTGTTCCGGCTGGTTATTTTTATGCATAGCACTCTCTGGCCAATACCTTGATTAAGATATTGTCATGAAATAACGCAAATGATTAAAAGGTTTACCTAAATTTACCCGGATTGGAGATTTTTTTCCATTTTTGAATGTTAGATTCAGGACAGAAAATGCAGATGGATAAAAATAATGAAGGCGTATTATATCAAACCATTGTTACTGGTAACCTGTGGCCTGCTTTTGGCTGCCTGTGCCAGTTCTGAAGGGCCATCTGCTCCGGTAAAAGGGCAGGAAGAACGCAGCTGGCCAGCTCCAGGCAGCCCAATCACTCAGTTAGACAAACCTGACCCTAATGACCCTTATTACGCGGCTCTGGAGCCTGATCCAGAAGCTCAACCGGTTATTCCAACTGGTTCGCTGTTTAACCCCGACCGCTTACATAGTCTCTATATAGAACGTTCGCATTACCGGATTGGTGACATTATTTCAGTACAGCTTGCAGAGTCTACCAAAGCAACTAAGAAAGGCTCCTCAGACTTACAAAAACGCAGTGAGTTTTCCCTTAAACCGATTGCTGTACCAGGAGGAAATCTGCAGATTGCCGGCAGAGAAGTTAACCTCGATCTTGATCAGAATCAGCGCTTTCAGGGAGATGGCAATGCCAGCCAGAGTAATAATTTTGAAGGTGAGATAACGGTGACTGTGACAAGGGTGCTGCGCAATGACAATCTTTTAATCCGGGGGGATAAATGGATCATGATAAATAATGGCCGGGAGTTCATCCGGCTTACAGGGATTATCAGGGCCAAAGATATCAGCACCGATAATAAAATTTTGTCATCTAAAATTGCAAATGCCCGGATTGAATATTCTGGCACTGGTGCCCTGGCTGATAGCCAGCGACTGGGATGGCTAACCGAAAAGCTGAATAATCCTGAATTATGGCCATTCTGAAAAAACAGCGGGTGGCGCAGGCGATAGTTGTATTACTTATGTTGAATGGGTGCAGTCACGAACGGCTTGTCCGCTATCAGTTGGAAGCAGCTGAACACTCAGTGATACTTGAAGCAACAGGCTATGCAGTGATAGACAGTCAGCCAGGCAACAGCCACGAAGAGAAGTTACTAAACGCCATGGAGGTATCGCGCTTACAGGCATACCGGAAACTGGCAGAGCAATTGTATGGCCAGCGATTGAAAGCCAGCATGCAACTCGATACCGCTCAACTGCAACTGGATAAACTGGAAGCACAGGTTCAGGGAGTGGTGCGGGGCGCAGAAGTTATTGAGGAGCTGGCACAGGGCAACTTTCATTTAACCAGGGTCAGGCTGGATACCGCTATTCTGGCCAATCTCAGTACTGTGGAAATTAAACCGGTAGAGGCAAAACGAAAATGGTGGTTCTGACCAGAAGTATAGCAGTGTCATGCGGTTTATTTGCCATGCTTTTCTTTTCGGTTACCTCTAAAGGAGAAACTTATACAGGTAATGGCATTGCTGCTGTGATTGAGAATAACACTGCATTGGCAAAGCAGCAGGCTGCCAGAATGGCTCTGCGTGAAGCTCTATTGAAAGCAGGGGCTTCTGTTGCATTGTTGCAGGAGGTGGAACCTGGTGATTTGGCTGAGAATATTTTTAATTTGTTGCCGAACCCGCAAATTACGCAAATCCGTATTCTGGAGGAATACCAGAAGCAAGAGCAAATCATGATGAGCCTCAGTGCAGATATCTGGGCTGAAGGTGGTTTTTGTGATGGCCGGCAACTTAGCAAAGCCATTAGCGTTATACCTCTGACAATTGCAGATCCAGAGCAGGCAGCATGGGGAGGTTTACAGCAGCTTCCGGCAGAAATTTCAGCCAGATTGCATCAGGAATTGCATCGCGCAGAAGCTGATTTTGTAGTGAAAACCATGGCCGATGCGCCGGTAACTACTCATCCTGAGCGTATAACGGCAGATACCCGGCGGCAGCTGGCATATCTGGCAGAACAACATCTCAGCCAGTATCTGGTAATGGGGCGGATAACCAATATGGCGATGGGAAAACTGGATGGGAGTATATTCCGTTCCGACAAGCTGGTAAGACAGTTTGCTATGCAGCTGACCTTAATTGATGGGTTCAGTGGCCTTCCTGTGCAAACCAGAGAATATCAGACTCGCACAGAGTGGCCTTTCGGGTTAACTGCGGCAATCAATCCACTGGCTGATCAATTCTGGCGTTCTGCTTATGGGTTGGAAATTGCCAGGTTGTTGCGTGACGCAACGGATGACATCAGCTTGGCATTACAGTGTGCGAAACCCAGAAGCAAAGTTATCCGGGTTAATGCAGCCGGCGCTTATATTGGAATTGGTGCCAGGCAGGGGGTCAGGGTAGGTGATCATTTCAGATTGATGTATCGCAGTGATTTTAGCGACCAGTGGGGCACGGGCTATCGTTCGGCAACGGAAGAGCCGGTAATGCTGGAGGTTACTCAGACATACCCGGATCACAGTCTGATAGTTCCTCAGGATAAAAGCCGCTTGCTGAATATTCAGCTGAAAGATCAGGTGCAGTTTGAAAATTTCTAGGAGAGCCTAATGGAACTGAATAACTTGTTTAGCCTTGGCTGGAGTAGTGCGTCAACAACTCAGCCTGTTACGCAGCAGCAGAGTTTTAGCCAGAGCATTACTGAAACCCTGACTGAAACGATAGTACAAAAAACAACGGCAGCTTCAGTTGGTCAGGATGTTGTTAGCAGCCTTATGCAACCATGGCAATCTGCCAGTGAACAACTCTTTAATTCTCTGACAGATAATCTGATACAAAGTATGATCCAGACTATGCTGCCAGTCACTGCATCGGAAAATGACGGTAATGCCGTTACCGAAACAGAATTTGAATTACAACCTTTTGCACAAGGGAGCGTACCTGGATTTGCCGATATGTTGGATATTCTTAACCCGCTGCAGCATATACCTGTCGTTAATCACTATTACCAGCAATGGAGCGGAGACCAGATTGGTTATTTGCCGCAGGTTATTGGCAGCACATTATATGGTGGCGGCCTTGGTCTGGTGACTTCAGCAGCCAGTATTGGTTTGAGCGGTATGCTGGAACAAAGCCCGGTTCAGTATATAAGTAACAGCTTATTTCAAGTCGGGACTGAAAGTAAAAAACCACTTTGAGTCAACTACTGTTGATTTACTCTGTATTACACACTATGTCTGCCTGTAACCGGTATTGTCGGCCTGCATTTTTATAAGCTTTTTCACTAAAAGTGGCATAGAAACCCTACAGTTCGTTATCACAACTGGGTATACTTTTCAGTCATTTTGTTGATGAGTTGCAAGCGAATGCAAAAGTACGATATTAAAACCTTTCAGGGCCTGATTCTGGCTCTGCAGGACTACTGGGCCCGTCAGGGCTGCGTTATTGTGCAGCCGTTGGATATGGAGGTAGGTGCAGGCACTTTCCATCCGCAAACGTTTCTGGGGTCTCTCGGGCCAGAGCCGAAGAATGTGGCTTATGTACAACCATGCCGCAGGCCGACAGATGGCCGCTATGGTGAAAATCCTAATCGCCTGCAGCACTATTATCAGTTTCAGGTTATTCTGAAACCCTCTCCGGACAATATTCAGGAATTATATCTGGGGTCATTGCGTGAGCTTGGGATCGATACGCTGGTTCATGACATCCGTTTTGTTGAAGATAACTGGGAGTCACCAACACTCGGAGCCTGGGGTTTAGGTTGGGAAGTCTGGCTTAATGGTATGGAAGTTACCCAGTTTACTTACTTCCAGCAAGTCGGTGGTTTGGAATGTAAACCTGTCAGCGGTGAGATTACCTATGGTCTGGAACGGCTGGCAATGTACATCCAGAACGTTGACAGTATTTACGATCTGGTCTGGACGGATGGCCCGCTGGGGCTGGTAACTTATGGCGATGTGTTCCATCAGAACGAAGTAGAGCAGTCGACTTATAATTTTGAGCATGCCGATGTACCCGCATTGTTTGCAGCTTTTGATCAGGCTGAGAAAGAAAGCCAGTACCTGATGGAGCAGGGCTTACCGTTACCTGCCTATGAAAAAGTAATGAAAGCCAGCCATGCCTTTAATATGCTGGATGCCCGCCATGCAATTTCTGTTACTGAGCGTCAGCGTTATATTTTGCGGGTTCGTACTCTGGCTAAAGCCTGTGCCGAAGCGTACTACGCTTCACGCGAGAAATTGGGCTTCCCATTATGTAAAACAACAAAGGTGGCTGATTAAATGACAGTGCAGGATTTTATTTTTGAACTGGGTACAGAAGAGTTACCACCGAAATCACTGAAAACGCTGGCAACCGCACTGGCAGATAATCTGATCGCTGAGTTGGAAAAGCAGGAACTGGCATACCGTGACGTGCAATGGTATGCCGCGCCGCGCAGGTTGGCTGTAAGAATTAATCAGCTGGTTGCCAGCCAGCCGGACAAAGTTGTAGAGAAACGTGGCCCGGCATTAAGCGCGGCTTTTGATGCTGACGGTAACCCGACCAAAGCTGCCCAAGGCTGGGCTGCAGGATGTGGTATTACAGTGGAGCAGGCAGAAAAACTGGAAACCGATAAAGGTGCCTGGTTGCTGCATAAAGCGGAAGTGAAAGGTGCCGCAGTGACAGAGCTGTTACCCGG
>CAZXTH010000017.1:0-8920 GCA_964643585.1 uncultured Pseudoalteromonadaceae bacterium | reverse complement strand
TATCGTTCAGCAGGCACTGAACCGTCTGCCAATCGCCAAACCAATGCGCTGGGGCAATTCTGATGTGCAGTTTATCCGTCCGGTGCATACTTTGATTATGCTCTACGGTGAACAGGTTGTGCCTGCGACAATTCTGGGTAAGCAGTCAGGAAACCAGACCCGCGGACATCGTTTTCATGCGCCAGAGCTGGTCACTGTGCGTCACGCTGATGATTATCTCAGTACACTGAAAAAAGCCTATGTTCTGGCCGACTTTGCTGAGCGGCGTGCAATTATTAAAACTGCTGTTGAAAAAGAAGCGTCAGCACTGAATGCCATTGCTCAGATGGATGACAGCCTGCTGGATGAAGTAACCAGTCTGGTTGAGTGGCCAGTGGTATTAGTTGGCAGCTTTGAGGAGAGTTTCCTGCAAGTGCCGGCAGAGCCACTTATTTCTACCATGAAAGACAACCAGAAGTACTTCCCGCTAACCAGCCATAATGGTGCTTTGCTGAACAAGTTTGTATTTGTTGCCAATATTGAAAGCAAAGATCCGTCTCAAATTATTCTGGGTAATGAAAAAGTAGTACGCCCGCGTTTATCAGATGCTGAGTTTTTCTTTAAAACCGATAAGAAAACCAAACTGGCTGGCAGGCTTGAAAGCCTGAAAACCGTCCTGTTTCAGCAACAGCTTGGTACTTTATTTGAGAAGTCTGAGCGTATCAGTCTGCTTGCAGGTTTTATTGCCGGAAAAATTGGTGCTTCAGCAGAAGATGCTGCCCGGGCTGGCTTACTGTCCAAAACTGACCTGATGACCAATATGATAGGAGAGTTTCCGGAAGTTCAGGGCATCATGGGCATGCACTATGCGCGTATTGATGGTGAAAAAGAAACCGTAGCGTTGGCACTGAATGAACAGTATATGCCGCGGTTTGCCGGCGATAATCTGCCAAGCTGCCGTGAAAGTTTTGCTGTCGCCATTGCGGATAAACTGGATTCACTGGTGGGTATTTTCGGGATTGGCCAGGCTCCTAAAGGTGACAAAGATCCGTTTGCACTGCGCCGTGCGGCTATTGGTGCCTTGAGGATTATGGTTGAAAACCAATTACCGCTGGATTTGACAGAACTGGTAAATTTCAGCAAAACCACTTTTGGCAACAAACTGACTAACCAGCATGTTGCAGAAGAGGTTATCGACTTTATGCTGGGCCGTTTCCGTGCATGGTATCAGGAAGAAGGTTACGGTGTAGATGTAATTCAGGCAGTGCTGGCCCGTCGCCCGACCAATCCTGCAGACTTTGATCGCCGCGTTAAAGCAGTTGCAGAGTTCCGTAAACTGGACGCTGCAGAAGCACTGGCTGCTGCTAATAAACGGGTTGCGAATATTCTGGCAAAAGTGGAAGAGCAAATTCCGCAGCAGGTGAACGAAGCCTTATTGCACGAAGCGGCTGAAAAAGCGCTATATCAGGCGATCATTACTGAGCAGGCTTATCAGGCTGGCGTCAGTGACTACACCGAAGGGTTACGTCATCTGGCGGCATTGAGAGAAGCTATTGATAGTTTCTTCGATCATGTAATGGTGAATGCTGACGATACGACAGTCCGCTTTAACCGGTTGGCCCTGCTGAAGCAGCTGCGAGAGCTATTCCTGCAAGTTGCGGATATCTCGGTATTACAGTGACCCTCCTGTAGTAATGGAATCTCAGTAAAGCCAGCGTACAGCTGGCTTTACTTATTCAGCCATTTTCGAAATGCAGCTGTGCGTGACTGGCTGCTAACCAGCGGTTCGTTATTATTATCGAGTATGGCTGCCAGGCTTTCTTTACCGTATGCTTCTATTGCACTGACAAAGTTAATATTAATGATATCACTGCGGTTAATACGGAAGAACACTGCCGGGTCCAATTGTTGCTCCAATTGCTGTAAATTGGTTTCATGCAGGATATGGCACTGGCCTGCATTATCTGTTGCCAGCAATAAACCACCTGCAGCCCGGATATGGCTGATATCGGCTGCTTTCAGTAATGTCATATTCTGGCTGTTTCTGAGTAAGAAACGCTGGCGATAAGCAGACGGTTCTGGTGTTGGGGATTCGGGTATCGTCTGAAGCTTGATTTGCAGCTGCTTGATATTTTGCATGGCCCGTTCAAAACGCTGATAGGTAAAAGGCTTGAGCAGATATTCTACGGCCTGGTGACGAAAAGCTTCCAGCCCGTATTGATCGTAAGAGCTGGTAAAAACAATCGGGCAGGGAATATTAAGCTGAGCCAGCGCATGAAATACGGAACCGTCGGTTAGTTCAATATCACTAAAAACCAGGTGAATAGGTGCATCCGTTATTTCAAAATAATCCAGTACCTGCTGCACAGAACTGAGTTTTGCCAGTATCTGGCAATCAGCACTATAGCGTTGCAGGTAGCTGCTCAATTTTTCTAAGGCGAGTGGCTCATCTTCTATCAGTACCACATTCATTTATTCTTTTATTCCTGAATTCAGAGCTAAAGGTAGACTGACACTAAACTGTTCAGGTGTAATCTGTTGCAACAAGCCTTGTTTCATTATCAACAGACATCTCTGATTAAGGTTTTCCAGCCCTGTACCGGTTGATATTACTGCAAAGGCTTTGGGTTGTTTGTTGTTTGTAATTTCCAGCCGGCCTTGTTGGCGGGAAATGGTGATATCTAATGGTTGTTCAACGGTTGCCTGATTATGCTTTACTGCATTTTCCAGCAGTAGCTGTAATGATGTTGGTATTGTCAGCCAACTATGAGCGTCATCATCTGTTACGGTAATATTAATCTGATAGTGGTTACCAAAACGTTGCTGTAACAGGTAAATGTAGCTTCTGGCAAATTCCAGTTCCTGTAGTAGTGGTACTAGCGATTTGTCCTGCTGTTGTAGCAGGTAACGATAAATCGACGTGAAGTGATCAAGAAAATCTTCCGCATCATCCGGGCTTTTATGCATAAGTACTGACAGTACATTTAAGTTATTAAACAGAAAGTGCGGATCAAGCTGCTGCTGCAATAGTTGCAACCGTTGCTGAGCAATACTGTGTTCGGCATGTAATAGTTTTTGTTGCTGCTGGCGTTGTGCATTCAGGCTCAGTAATAGCTGCCCAAAACTGCCAACAAAAATAAACAACAGCAGATACATTACAGCCGTAGAAACCAGCCAGTATTGAGTTATGGTATCAGGCTGGCTGCTATAAGTAATAGACAGGCTGAGCATGGTCATGGTTAATGTAAAAAGAATGGAACCTGCCAGCAGATTGGTTATAGCCCGCTGTTGAGTGGTTAGCCGGGTATTACGGCTTAACCAGCGATGTCCTTCATGACAAAGTAACAGGGCGAACATGCCTTGTAATGTTAGCCAGAGCGGGGCATCAACATAGTAAATAAACTGGCTGCCATCTCTGCTTTGTAACAGGCTGGCGTAAAGCATAAACAGATGTGCAAATAAGCACATCCAAAGCACCTTACGTAGTAAGGTTTTCATGATTTCACCATCGCATCATCGGGTAAACGCAAGACTTCGCTTTCTTGCTCGTCAAAGAAAATTAGTTGCGGTATACCATCTGCAGTAACAGCCATTTCTATACGTAGCTTGCCTGCCGGATCACGTAATTGCAACATCGCTTTTTTATTATAAGTACCATAAAACGCGCGGCGTTGCCCATAGAGATCACCATCTTTATCCAGCTCTGCCAGTTGTTGTTTTGCTTGTGCACTACCTGCCTTTGCTGCCTGCATTAATTCAAAGTAAAGGCCAATATCAACCTGTGGCCGGTCAACGATATTTAACCCAGCTATCAAAAAGTCACCTTGCTCTATATGTTGCAGAGCAACAACCTGATCCTGATTATACCGATCAAATGAAAGATGCAGGCCATGTTCTATTCCATCTTCTGTTTTCTGGCCACGGAAGATAAAACCACCGTTCTCAGTCCCTTCATCATTAAAAAATATCATGCCAGGTCGTGGGCCCGGATCAAAAGGTAGCGGCTGTCCGTTTTTCATTGGTTTGGGAGCATGCTCAGTATTTGCCAGTACTAATCTGGGGTAACCGCTGGGTTCCATAATATTGATGCGTTCAGCACTGATTTCACGGAAAACGGCAGTATCCGTTGGTAATATTGATTTCATGCCCAGTGCCAGAATGGCAAGAGCAAAAGCGGTATTAAGGTAGTGCTGTTTCATTATATATCTCCGGTTTTTATGACCAGAGCAATGTAGTAAATGTGCAGATTTCTCGATATTGAAAACCTGTGAACCGGGGGAAAACAACAATAAGTGAAGGTGATCAGGCAGTGAGGCAGAATTGCTCTGCCTCACTGAAGGAACAACAATGTGGAGTTATTTACCAATGCCCCAGCACTTTCCACCACATTAAACCGATAGTGGCGAAAACCAGTAGCTCAAATACGCACATAATAAAGCCTACACCCCACCATTTTCCCAGAGTGACATAACCACTGCCGAAAATAATCGGCGATGTGCCGGTAGCATAATGGGTTAATGTCATCATAATACCGGAGCCAGCAGTCATCATCAGCAGAAAGGGGATAACATACTCTGCCGGAATCAAATGTACACCAACAGTCAGAAATGCCAGCATCATGGCACTAACATGCGCGGTGGTACTGGCAAACAGATAGTGCGAAAACACGAACACCAGTACCAGCACTGCAGCTGTTAGTTGCCAGCTCATCCCGCTGGCCTCAATACCACCCTTTAACCCTTCTGAAAACCAGCTTATTACACCCAGTGAGTTTAGCTCATTAGCCAGCATCACCAGGGCACCAAACCAGATAAGCGTATCCCAGGCGCTTTTTTCTGACAGCACATCATCCCAGTCTATGGTGCCGGTAATCAGCAAAATAAACAGCCCCAGAAATGCCACAACTGTTGGATCCAGCGATAGTGCACTGCCAAAAATCATTGCGGGTACATCGGCCCATAACAGCAGAAGAATGGTAAAGGTGCCCATCATAACTTTTTCTTTCGGTTGTAATGTCCCCATTTTCTGAAGCTCTGTTTTAGCAAAGCTGACGGCGTTTGGGGTACGGCGAATTTCCGGAGGGGAGATAAAATAAATCAGTAATGGCATCAGAAACAAACAAACCAAACCGGGAAGCAACATGCATAAAGCCCAGGTGCCCCAAGACAGGTGAAAACTTTGATTGGTAACTCTGGCAACATAATCGACAACCAGAGGGTTTGGTGCTGTAGCGGTTAAAAACATCGCTGAGGTAATCGGGTTTGCATGGTAGTTAACCAGCGCCAGATAAGTCCCGATCTTTGATTGAGTGCCTTTTTCAGGATCTGAATCAAACGCATTGGCGATAGATTTCATTATCGGGTGCACAATACCACCGCCCCGAGCTGTATTGCTTGGTGTAAAAGGAGCGAGTATCAGTTCACAAAACGCCAGCCCGTAGCCTACACCCAGTGTTTTTTTACCCAGCATAGAAATAAACAGCAATCCGATACGTTGCCCGAGGCCGGTTTTTTTCAACCCGCGGGAAATCAGAATTGAAACAACAATCAGCCAGATCAGTGGGTTAGAAAAGCTGGCCAGGGCATCGGTAATTGCCCCTTTTGAAGAGGTTGCGGTTACCTGTGAAAGCGAGACGATAATGATGGCCATAAAGGCCATAACACCAATCGGCATAACTTTGAGAATAATAGCCACGATGGTGGTCAGAAAAATAGCAACCAGCCCCCAGGCTTTTGGCGTTAGCCCTTCCGGGCAGGGTAACAGCAATAATGTTACCAGAACGGCGGTGGTGATTAGTGCTGGTATCAGCCGGAACGGCACAGCATCGTTGAAATAACGCAGCATGGCTATACAGTTTTTAATCATGCAGTGCTTACCTTGTGTAATAGTTGGCAGGTTTTGTTGTTGTGTGGAGCTGAACGAACAATAGACGCAGCACCATTGCCACACAGTGTAAAGCATAGTAGCTATTTGATTTTTGACACAAATCACATGTCGGGGCAAGTCATGTGATTAAAAACGCCAGGCCAGTAACAGGCTTTGCTTTTGGCCCTGTTGCATACGGATTTGCCGGTATTCTACTGCACCTGCCTGCTTTAGCTTTGTCTCTAAGGGTTTATGGCTTGCGCGCTGAGACACCAGCGTAGTAAACCAGCCAACTTGACTGGCATAGAGTTTACTTTCTTCTATCATACGGCTGATAAATCCTAGTTCACCACCTTCACACCACAGCTCATTATTACTACCGGCAAAGTTACGGCCACTGCTGGCTTTGCCCAGTTTTTGCCATTTTTGCTGATTAACTTCAACCGCTTCCTGTGCTGAACCGTAAAACGGCGGATTACATAGTGTCAGTGAGAAATAATCACCAGGCTGAATAATGCCATTAAAAATATGTTCTGGCTTTTGCTGGTGCCGGAAGTTGATACGTCCTTGCAGGCTTTTGTTAGCATTAACCAGCGTTTCTGCCACTTTCAGGGCAGTACGGTCAATATCACTTCCGGTAACCTGCCAGCCAAAAGTACGGGTTGCCAGAATCGGGTAAATACAATTAGCGCCACAACCGATATCCAGTACTTTTATTGACTTACCGGTTGGGACCACGTTGTTGTCAGCCAATAAATCAGCTGCGTAGTGCAGGTGGTCTGCACGCCCTGGAACCGGAGGGCACAAATAACCCGGTGGTAATTGCCAGAAGGGTACCTGATAGTAATGCGCCAGCAATGCTGCATTCAGTGCCTGTACGGCTGCGGGTAAACTGAAATCAACGGTTGCTTCTCCTGCTGGCGTGGTGGTTAAAAACGCTTTAAGTGCAGGGTGGCTCTGGCATAAAGCAGTAAGATCGTAGCGGCCCTGATGCGGATTGCGGGAATGCAGCTTAGTCATAATTATGTTCTCCGGGAGCTGTTATCGCTTCAGGTTCTGAGACAGTATAGGTAGTGGCAGTTTTATGGCTCGTTGGCCGGTATTCTAATCTGTGAGATTAGGGTTTGTTTATCTGCTGCTATGCGGAGGAAATCTTTTTTACCAGATAGCGGTAAGGCAAGGCAGAGGTTTCGCTGGCAAGCAGTTCATGATCCATAAAACGGCAAAATGCTGGAATATCGCGGGTTGTTGCCGGGTCATCCGCAATAATCAGCAGGGTTTCACCGGTTTGCATTTTGCGGATAGTCAGGCGGGTCATCATTACCGGCTCAGGGCAGCGCAGGCCCAGTGCATCTAAAGTCTGATTAGCGCTGCTGAATAACGGGTCCATTTATGCTCCGGTAATGGTTTGTGCTGACGAAAATAGCTCTGATAACAAACAGGGCCGTAAAAACGGCCCTTATTTTAACGCTGTAACCACAACTACGCCAGATTATGGCCGTTCAAAGATGGTTGCAATACCCTGGCCCAATCCGATACACATCGTTGCCAGGCCATATTTACCACCTTTGTTTTCCAGCACATTAATCAGTGTGGTACTGATACGGGCACCGGAACAGCCCAACGGGTGACCAAGGGCGATAGCACCGCCGTTCAGGTTGACTTTCTGGTCGGCAACTTCCAGTAAACCCAGATCTTTCATTACTGGCAGGGCCTGTGCTGCAAAAGCTTCATTCAGCTCTGCATAATCAATATCCTTGATAGTGAGCCCGGCTGCTTTCAGCGCTTTCTGGGTTGCGGGAACCGGGCCATAACCCATAATTGATGGATCACAACCTGCTACACCCATGCCACGTACATAAGCCCGGATAGGTAATCCGAGCTCCTTGGCTTTGGCTTCACTCATAACCAGCATTGCGGCTGCGCCATCTGACAGCGCTGACGATGTACCTGCGGTAACGGTACCATTTGCCGGATCGAAAACCGGCCGTAACTGGCTTAACCCTTCAACGGTTGTTTCCGGGCGGATGACCTCATCGTAATCGAAACGTTTCAGTACACCATCTGTATCATGGCCTTCGGTAGGGTAAATTTCATTTTTAAACCGGCCTTCAACCGTAGCCTGTTGTGCCAGCCGGTGAGAACGGGCGCCGAACTCATCCTGTTGCTGGCGGCTAATGCCATGCAACTTGCTCAGTAATTCGGCAGTCAGGCCCATCATACCGGCAGCTTTGGCAACATTCTTTGATAACCCAGGATGGAAATCCACGCCATGGCTCATTGGGACGTGGCCCATATGTTCTACACCGCCAATCAGATAGACGTCTCCCATACCGGTCTGAATGGCCCGTACGGCATCATGTAATGCCTGCATAGACGAGCCGCAGAGGCGGTTAACCGTTACTGCGGGTACAGAATGTGGAATACCCGCCAGCAAAGAGGCATTACGGGCAATATTAAAACCTTGCTCCAGCGTTTGTTGTACACAACCCCAGATAATATCGTCTATTTCTGCCGGGTTGAGTGCCGGGTTGCGTTCCAGCAAACCTGCCATCAGATGTGCTGACAGCTCTTCAGCCCGGACGTTGCGGTACATTCCACCTTTGGAGCGGCCCATCGGTGTACGGATGCAATCTACAATCACTGCGTTATTCATTTTTGCTCTCCTGCGCTTAAACCGGGAAGAAGCGCTGGCCATCGGCAGCCATTGCGCGGGTTTTTTCTGTGACCTGATAAATCTCACCCAAATGGGCATATTTATCCGCCAGCGCGACAAACTCAGCAACACCTATGGTGTCAACATAGCGTAGCGGGCCACCACGGAACGGAGGGAAGCCCAGGCCATAAACCAGCCCCATATCGGCTTCAGCAGCAGAGGCGACAATACCTTCCTCCAGACAGCGGATCGTTTCATTAATCATTGGCACCATAGTGCGGGCAATAATGTCATCAGCTGAAAAATCCTGCGCCGGTTTTGCCAGTTTACTCAGTAATTCTGCACTGGCCGGGTCCATCTCTTTCTTGGGTTTGCCTTTGGCATCCTGGCTCTAAGCATAAAACCCTTTACCGTTTTTCT
>CAZXTH010000016.1:6536-19562 GCA_964643585.1 uncultured Pseudoalteromonadaceae bacterium | reverse complement strand
CTAATCGCAAGCTGTATCGTTCCAGCCTTGGGTGATTTTGAAAAAGGTAATTGATTTTTATTAGCTATTTCTTGAAAAGATTGCAAGCTTACTATTTGGGGACTGTTACTTGCTATATCTTGCAGCTTTCTTTGCACCATTGCCTCAGGCCTATTATTTGCAAAGTTAAAAGCAGAATCCCCATCACTTTTCTTATGAGAGGCAATATCAGCCATCGATTGGCTTTTATTTTCCTGGTTTTTTTCTGTGCGAGTTTTCATAAATTTTTTTAATTTTTAGCCCATTATCTATATCTTAGACGTAAAGATAGCCGTTCCCTGTATTTTTATAATAGCTTCTATCTCTTTATACTCAGCTAGCTAAAATCAGCCTTTCGTTGGCTTTATTAAACTCATAACAATTTTAATAGAAGGTTTTGCATCTGCAAGTCGCAAATACTTGACTCATAAACTCACAGTGTACCAACAAAAAGCTTGCATACTACCGACAACTCGGAGTATGCAGGCTTAAACAAGCGGGTTTATTTAAATGGATCGGGTCTTGGGGTGTTATCACCTGATGGTGGCAGAATTGGCATGACAATTTGCGGCCGTTCGCCTGTAAGTGTTTTCAGGAAGGCGACTATTTTGTCTATTTCCTCTGTTGAATACTGCCGTCCCAGCTGCAGCCGTCCCATAATATCTACTGCCTCAGCCAGGGTTGATGCTTCGCCGTCATGGAAGTACGGGTAAGTCAGTTCCACATTACGCAGCGTTGGCACTTTAAACATAAAACGCTCGGCATCTTTACCAGTGACGCCTGCACGGCCCAATGCCGGCGATGTAGTTGGATACGGCTCCAGTAATCCCATTTTCTGGAATGAAGTGCCACCCGCCGCCGGGCCGTTATGGCAAGCTACGCAACCACTGTTTTTAAACAGTTCATAACCTTCACGCTCGGTTTTGGTTATGGCGTTATCGTCGCCTTTTAGCCATAAATCAAAACGTGAATTCGGTGTCACCAGTGTTTTTTCAAACTCGGCAATAGCATCGGTAATATGTTCCATACCGATGTTGTCAGTGCCATAAATCAGCTGAAATTTTTCGACATAGCCTGGAATCGATTGAATAACATCAACTGCCAGCGTATGCGGCATAGCCATTTCAACACCGGCTTCAATTGGCCCGGCGGCTTGTTCTTTTAAATCTGCTGCCCGCCCATCCCAAAACTGGGCAATGGCTAAGCTGGAATTATAAACGGTAGGTGAATTAACCGGCCCGGCTTGCCAGCGATGGCCTATCGCTGTTTTCAGGTTATCAGCACCGCCAAAAGCCAAATGATGACAAGAGTTGCAGTTAATAATACCGGACATCGATAAACGGGTCTCAAAGTACAGCTGTTTACCCAGTTCGACTTTTTCCGGATGTTCAATCACGGCCGGTTCAATCGGTTGAATAGGCTCTGTCCGCACTTTTGCAGCTTGCACTGGCTGGAGTAATACCAAGGCTACGGCGGCGGCCGATAATGTTATTTTTATCATAAGGTTTCCCTGAGGTCGTTGTATAAAATCTATGCTGACATCAGTATGAACGGGAACAAAAACCTTATATTGATCAGGGTCAAACAGAGAGGATTACAGCAACCGTTCAAATTGAGCGGTTGCTGTTGTTTATACAAGGGTTATTTACTGCGGCGTTGTTTTATCACCATCAGTATGGCAATCACAATCAACAGTAACTGTGCTACTAATCCCTGCAAATTAGGGAAAATCCCCAGCCAGTCGATAGCAGGAAAGTCCAGCGACGTCAGCGGCAGGCTGCCTGCTTCCTGCAATGCTGCAATCCCTTTGCCGGTCATAACAATAGCCAGCACCATCATAAAAATAGCGGTAGAACCAAAGAAGGTTTTCAGAGGGAGTTTCAGCGCAAAGCGGAACATGCCAATACCGATAATCAGCATCAACACTAATGCTGCGGCTATACCGCCAACAAAACTGCTTTGATGGCTGATGCCGCCCTGAACCCATAACGACTGGTAGAACAGGATGGTTTCAAAGACTTCACGGTACACTGCCAGAAAAACTACTACTCCCAGCCCGAAATAGGCACCGCCGGATAATGCCCGTTCTACTTTGGAAGCAATAAACCGCTGCCACTGTACCGCCGAGGTTTTACTGTGCATCCAGAATCCCATATAGAACAGCACAGCGGCTGCAATTAATGCAGTGTAACCTTCGGTCAGCTCGCGTGAGGCACCTGAAATAGTGATCAGGTAACTGGCAGCAAACCAGGTCACTGCACCTAACGCCAGCGCGCCTATCCAGCCACAATGTACGCTGCGTTTTAGGCGTGGTTGTTCGGTTTTAACCGCCACGGAATAAATAGCAGCGACCACCAGCAGCGCCTCTAACCCTTCGCGTAGCAGAATCAGCAAGGACAACAGAAAAACATTCACCGCGCTTAGCTGGCTGTTATCCAGCGTATCAGCAGCCTGCTGTAATTGCGCGAGCACCACAGATATCGCTTGCTCTGCTTGCTGAGGCTGCTGCTTGATTAATTGCCGCAACCGCAGCATATCTGTTTCAATCTGGTTTTTCAGTGCCGGGTTAACCGCAGCCAGATTATTCTCAACCAGTTCAAAGCCATCAAGGTAAGCAGAAATAGCCAGCTCGTAGGCTGATTGTGGATTGTCATGCAAAACTTCCTGCGCCAGCTTTAGTTTTTGCTGGGCAATCTGTAACGGCGATACGGCAGCGGCGTTAAAAAAGCGCTCAGGCTGTTGCCTGAATAACGCCATCAGCGCCAGACCGGCATCATCATACTGCTCTTCCATATCCATCGGGGCAGATGTCAGTAGTTCAGAGAGCATCGACTTATCGATTAATGCTGCTGGAGCAGTAGAGGTATCTTGCGGCAGGCTTGCCAGAGAACCGACATAAAAGGCCAGGTCCCAGCGGCTTTGCTGATCCAGGTGACTGAATGCCACCATAGCCGTATCTTCTACACCAAGGCTGATGGTGTTAAACAGGCCAAATAAGCTGCGGGCGCTATAGCGCTCGGTATCATGGAAATCGGTAGGCGCAGGATCAAGCCCCTGAGCAGCCGGGCCATCGCCCTTCCCTTCAAGGCCGTGACAGGCTGCGCAATTTACTGCATAAAGCGTTTTACCATGCTGTAAATCCGGAACACGTTCCGGTACAGGAATAGCAGGCATCGCCAGTACGATAGCTTTGCGCATGGTGGCTGTCAGTTGTTTAATCTGTACAGCATCCGCTTTGTTTGCCACAGCGTGCTGTAGATCTGCGGCCTGTTGCTGTAATGCTGCTGGCGCCTGTTGCAGTTCCTGTACTACCAGAGCGGCAAACTCGGTCATTTCAGCATATTCAGCTTCACTAACCACAGTACCGTTCTGTACTGCTTCGGAATAATCGGCACCAATATATTCAATCAACTGAATAAGCCGGTCGGATGCCTGCAGGCTGAATGACAGCAGCAGGCCAACCAGAAGGATAAATCTGTACATAATAGTCTGATGGGGTAATACGAAATGAGAAGCTTTATTATATGCTCTTATTCGCGTTTAGCTGTAATCAGTTTATCCGCTATTTAACTCCATCTGGCGCTACTCAATAAGTTTTCCCATCTCGTAGCGATAGGTACTGAATGGTTTGCCGTCAATATACATTATGCTGTCGCCATGCTGCAGATCGTTATAAAAGCTTTCCAGATTCCGTAACTGGCCGTTTTCAGCAAAGGTATAGGATTTGCCCTGACGCCGCCCTTGGTCATCGTACGCAACAGTTCCTAGCAGATGACCACGTAATGAAAACCCTTGCCATTTACCTGTCGCAATACCTTGCTCGTAAGTACCATGCCATAGCAGCATATCATTACCAAAATAGTTAGGATCCGGCTCTATCCAGCGACCTTGCGCTTTGCCGTTAACATAAAGGCCCGAGGATGTGACAACACCATCAGCATTGCGCGTTTCACTTTTGCCATGCTGCACGCCATTCTGGTAATGCTCAGATAACAGCACAGTGCCATTTACTGCCACCCTGGTTTTATGGCCATGTAATTCACCTGTGTTGTTATAAAATTCGGTCTCAGTATATTCTGCATTACGAATCAGCCATTTACCGGTTTTCTTATCACGCTGGTATTGCCCGCTGGTTTCACTGGTGGCATCGGCACTTACCCGATGGTATTTACCGTTTAATTCACCGTTACGGTAATGCATCTCTTCAAGATCGCCATACCAGTTGGTGTTAATAAACTGGCCTTGCCGCTGGTTGTTCAGCGTTTCATAACGGGATACCAGCTTACCATCGTTATAGCGTTCTTCCAGCAACCAGTCTTTGCTTTCATCCTCTTGTCGCTTGCTGACAAGTTCACCATTGGTATAACGTTCTTCCACACTCTTTTTCTTGCCGTTGATATAGGTGTTAGTTTGCAGCTGTGTCAGCTCGCTCTGCGAGTTGAAAGATTTTACACTCAGCAATTGTCCTTGTTTGTTATAGCGGTTCTCCGTCAGTAATACGCCATCGTCGCTATAAAATTGAGACAAGCCACAACGTTGTTCATCACAAAAATCGGTATGCTGTGTCAGCAAGCCACGATCATTGTAGTTTCTTGATACGCCATTACGCTTGCCGTGCCGGTAGTGTGTTTCGCTAAGTAGCTTGCCATTTTCATGATAATAGCGTTCGGCACCGTGTTTATTACCCGCCAGATATTCTGTCACCATAGAGAGCTCGCCATTACCGTGATACAGCCGGTACTCTCCTTCTGTGCCTTTTTCGCCGACATAACGATATGAATACAAGGCACCAGTTTCAGAATAGGTTTCCATTACGCCGCGCTGTTCACCGTTTACCCGGTGCTCACGCCGTGAAAGCTGGCCATTGGAATGGAAAACTTTCTGTTCGCCATTTAACACACCATGCTCATACAGATATTCACCCTTTATACCGCCGCCATGTTCTTTATCGAAATGGTGACGGATCAGGCCATGCATTCTTTCTTCGTTATCCAGTATACCTTCAATCCACAACGCACCACTTTTATAAAAATGCTGGTATTCTCCAATCCGCTGGTTCTCGAAAATGGAAGGGCCATTGTAAAACCCTTTCATATAGGGAATATCTGTCCCTGCGTAGTAAATCGTTATAGCCCAGCCCTGACAGGATTTCTGGTTAAAACAATGAGACTCGTCTGCTTTTTCCAGCGGTTGGTAATAATAGGCAGCTTCAGCCTCATCTTGTATTTCTCTGAATTCTTCATCCAGCAGATGTGGTGCAGCAGATAATGACCAACTAAGTAATGCTCCGCTAACTACAGTAATAATTCTCATCAGTGTACTCCTCACGGTAACGGCGCAAAACGTGAGTTCCACTCACGGGTCAGTGGTTTATCATTTACGACTATCTTTTCAACAGCAACGGCTCGCCCGCCGATTTTCAGCCATTTGCCGTCGGTTAGCAGTGCATGTAATGGCTGGTGCTGTATTTTTATGTCTGAATCAAATAAAACGGGAGGAATACTCAATGCCAGTGCTTTGCCATTGCGGTTCAGAAAACGGTATTGGCGTATAAATTCAGCTACCGGCAGAGATAAGTCCAGCTCAGGGTCCAACTCCGTCAGATTAACCAGCCAGAAGCTGTCGTCATTACCATAAGTCAGTGTTTGCCAGACAGGTTCTCCCTTACAGGCAAGGCGGCTTTTTACTTCAATGTCGTAAAAATACTGGCGGATACCATCTTCAGAAGCCAGTTGCCAACGCTGCTGGCGGGATAAAATTAACCCCTCATTAAACGAAATATAGCGATAGGTGTTGTCAGAAACCGGCAGCCATTTCAGTTTATGGCCATTAACCTCTGGCGCCTGTACCACGGCGAGCTCACATACTGCTGCCTGCTCTGACGACAATGTAAGATTCAGGCTGTTGTCTGCCAGTTCAGGCTCTAAATCAGCCAAAGCAACTACAACAGGTGATGGTGCAGCATCTGTCGAGTAAAAGCTGAATTCGTCATCCTGATAAAGATAACTATCTCTCAGAGGCATGGTCTGAGGATCTGCTTCATAAGCCGGCGGATTCATAAAACTCAGACGGCGTTTAGTCGTTTCACCGGTTCGTTCATTGACATACAGCGTAATCTCCTGCGGCACTTCATCAAATACTACTTGCCACGTGCGGACATAACCAGACGTTGTAGCCAGCGACAATAACGCAGATTCTGCAGGACTCAGCCAGTCAGTACCCGCTTCACCGGAGACCCGTTGCAGCATAACCTTGCCGCCTAATTGCATATAGAAGCTAAACCAACGGGTTTCTGCATCTGTCAGGCTTAACAAAAAGGTGTTTTTTTCGCCACTGACCGGAGTAAGCGTAGCCGTAACATCTTCATAATTCAGTTGCACCGGCTCAGATGCTGATACTGCGAGTGTAACGGGAACTAACCGGGCATGGTGATAAACTGCATCAGCTTCAATCGTCTGTAATTCGTACAGTTGTTCCACAGATACATTCCAGCCGGTCAGGAATAATGATGTCAGGCTTTGGTATTCATCTTCTGACCAACTGACTAAATGGCTTTTATAAGGCGCCAGGTTTACGGCTAAAGGTTCGTTCTGCTGATCCCGTAATACCAGATTAGTCAGTTCAAGCTCACCTTCCGCTAGTATGGGTGCCATCCGGTGCGGATAGGTAAGATTCAGCGTTTCGCCATCATAGGACTCATTCTGAAATATACCGGTCTGTTGCGGAAAGATATCCTTTTCTGTCAACTGGCGGTTTGCCTGTTGCAGCCAGTCATCAGCCAGTTCATCAGGCCATTGATATTCATAAGGTGATTCATCTCCTACAGCCGGATTAGATAAATTACCTACGTACTGCTCTTGCGGCAGCATCAGCATAACGGAGCGAGCCGTTCCTTCTACATAGCCATTATCAAAAGGCTGCTCACTGACCACCGCCAACCGCTCCAGCCAGCCATTTTTGCGATTTAATGCTAATTTACCGTAAATCCGGGTACCGTCTTTATCTGCTGAAAGTGTCAGTCGAACATTTTTGTCTGTTACATCAGATACAACCAGTGTCATTTCCGGTGCGCCCAAATACCCGGCAAGTTTAAACGTATGGCCTTTTACCGCCGGAAACGAACCAGGGGCAGAAGGCGCCTGCAGCATTTTATTCAGTTCCTCCTGCAGCTGTGCGCCTTTATCCTGCATCATGGCTTGCCACAGCTGTTGGTTTTTGGCAGTAAAACGGGCAATACTATTGTCTTTAAGACGGATATCCGCTTCAAACCCCTGCGACATCAGGGCATGTAATTCAGGTTCCTTTTCTGCAGCATTAAAATTACTGATACTTGTGCCATCTGCATTCAGACGGAATGCATCAACACTGATATCAAACTCAGCCAACTCACCCACTTCGCGAACTTTGTAGCCCACCATCATATCGGTAGAAAGACTCATGTTGCGGTAATCGGTCTTTACCGCAGTATGGCTGTACACTCTGTAGTGATGTTCGTCACCTTTTACCGGTTTAAATTCGACGGTTTTAGATTGATCAGATGAGCAGGAAATAAGCAGAAACAGCAAGGAACATGGCAATAGACGCTTCATTAAAACACCTGTAGTTGTATCAATTCTGTTAAGTATGCCATATTCTAAACTGTGTTTGACAGTGATAATCGTTCAGGAATCATGAAGATGATACAGCTGTATATGTATGAACCAGAGCTGGGTGAATGGCGTCCGGGGGAGTTATCAACCCTGCCGCGAACCCTGCACGGTGATATAAAAATATGGATTGATTTGCAAAATGCCGACAACCATGAACAGCAAAAAGTACTGCAACACTTTGATATACACCCCATGCTGGCAGAAGACTTTATGCGTGACCGTCACCCGCCCAAACTGGAAGTCCACCATAATTTCAGTTTGCTGATTTTGCGGGCTTTTGCCGATCCGGATTTCAGCACGTTCAGTGGTAATGCCCAGTTTAATCTGCTGTATTCCAGTCAGGTGCTGATTAGCCGCAGCGTACAGGCAGACACGCTGTATCAGAATCTCAGGCCTCAACTGTCGAAAACGCACCCTCAAACCACCAGTTCTTGGGTAAAGAAAGCAATAACAACTGTCTTTTCCAGTTACTTCGACAAAATGATTGCATTCAGTGAAGAAATTACTGATCTTGAGGACATTATGCTACAGCATGGTAATGATGATTATATCGCTCTGATCATGCGTTATCGTTCTGTATTACGTAAGGTAACCCGCAATCTTGCTTATCAGAAAGACTTGTTTGATGACGCGCTGTATGAAGAAGATAACCTGTTCCGCCGCCAGTTTGAGTTGCCGGAAATCCGCGACTTTTATGAGAAATTTGAACGGTTGCACAGCATGAGTGAACTGTATTACGAGCAGCTTGGCGATCTGGTACACGGGTATATGTCTACTTCATCACATCAAATCAACGAACGGATGAAAGTGCTGACGATTGTCAGCTCAATTTTTATCCCGCTGACCTTTATTGCAGGTATATACGGTATGAACTTTGTTAATATGCCGGAACTGCAAAATCAGGCAGGCTATTTTATTGTACTTATTGCGATGGCAGTACTAGGCTTTGGGGCCCTGATCTGGTTTAAAATACGCGGCTGGTGGTAACTGTCACTCATTCCGGAGCCTGTATGAAAATTGCGATTTTATCGCGCAACCCCAGCCTGTATTCCACCCAGCGACTGGTTGAAGCTGCAGAAGCACGCAACCATCAGGTACAGGTTATAGATCCCTTAATGTGCTACATGAACATTAACCGGGTTAATTCATCAATTCATTATAAAGGCCAGGTACTGGAAGGCTTTGATGCGGTAATTCCGCGGATCGGCGCTTCGATCACGTTCTATGGCACAGCTGTATTGCGTCAATTTGAAATGATGGGCGTGTGTGTTCTGAACGAATCTCTGGCTATCAGCCGGGCCAGAGACAAATTACGTTCCTTACAGTTGCTGGCCCGTCAGGGTATCGGGCTGCCGGTTACCGGCTTTGCAGATAAACCAGGTGATATCCCGGATTTAATTGATATGGTAGGCGGTGCGCCTCTGGTCATTAAGTTACTTGAAGGTACTCAGGGTATTGGCGTAGTTCTTGCGGAAACCCGTACCGCTGCAGAAAGCGTTATAGAAGCTTTTATGGGACTCAACGCTAACATTCTGGTACAGGAATATATTAAAGAAGCTGGCGGTGCGGATATCCGCTGCTTTGTGATTGGCGACAAAGTTGTTGCCGCCATGAAACGCCAGGCAAAGGCCGGGGAATTCCGTTCTAACCTGCATCGTGGTGGCTCAGCATCTGTTGTACGGTTACATCCGGATGAACGCAAAACAGCAATTAAGGCCGCCCGCACTATGGGACTGAATGTGGCCGGGGTAGATTTGCTGCGTTCCTCCCATGGGCCGGTAGTGATGGAAGTAAATAGCTCTCCCGGTCTGGAAGGCATAGAAAGTACCACTGAAAAAAACATTGCCGATTTAATGGTTGCTTACCTTGAACAAAAAGTCGCGGCTCACAAAATACGCCGCAATACTAAAGGAACCGGCTGATGAACCCGATCGAAAAGCGCCCGCCATTTCAGCTGGCTTCCAGCAGTGTCCCTGCCGGCAGCCGGGCTATTGTCGATATACCATTCGGTAAACTGTATACCCATACCGAGCTGAATATCGGGGCCCATGTTATTCATGGCAGACAAGCCGGGCCGGTTTTACTGGTAACAGCTGCACTGCACGGTGATGAAATCAATGGTGTGGAGATCTGCCGCCGCTTACTGAAGCTTCCCCGTTTAAGCCGCCTGAAGGGTACGCTGATAGTGGTGCCTATCGTTAACACTTACGGCTTTGTGCAACAATCACGCTATTTACCAGACAGGCGCGATCTTAATCGCAGCTTTCCGGGCAGCGAAAAAGGCTCACTCGGCAGCCGTATGGCCTGGCAGTTTACCGATAAAATTCTGAAAAAATGCACTCATGCTATCGATCTGCATACCGGAGCTATTCACCGCTCTAACTTGCCTCAGGTCAGAGCCAGTGCTAAAGATAAAACGGCTCTGAAAATGGCGGAGGCGTTCAATGCTCCGGTAATTATTAAAGCCGCCAGCCGGGATGGCACCATGCGCGGTACAGCGAATGATTTATCCATTCCTATCCTGCTATATGAAGCAGGCGAAGCACTGCGCTTTGATGAGCAATCAATCAAAATTGGTGTGCGCGGCATTCTGAATGTTATGGCAGATCTTGGCATGCTGACCGTTGCTGGCAGAAAAACAGCAACCCGCTCATTGTTCAGTAAAAAAAGTAGTTGGATCAGAGCCGAACATGATGGCATTGCCCGTTACTATATTGGTTTGGGACAAACTGTTAAATTCGGCGATTTGCTGGCCCATATTTACTCGCCCTACTCTGATTTTGAAGTTGCAGTAACCGCAACAATGGAGGGCATCGTGATTGGCCGTAATAACCTGCCACTGGTCAATGAAGGTGAAGCGTTATTTCATATTGCAGAGGTCAGCTCGCTGGACGAAGCAGAAAAAACACTGGATGCAATCAGTGATGAAGTGGATAACGCCATGCCACCGGTACTGGGCACAGAATACGGGGTTGTTTGAACCACCCGATTGGGATGCCATTTAAGCCTGGCAGGTCGCAAACTGCCAGAATGGTAGAGCGGAGCTTTACTTCCGCTCTACCACCACATCATAACTTAATAATGCAGGTACATGCTGTTGCAAGCGCTGTTCAATATTATCCAACTCTTGCAAGCGTTCGCAAAATAAAACAGATTTAGCCTCCAGCTCCACAACCTTAGCATCCAACCCGAGGTTTATCCGGTCAACCATCTCCGCCACTGATTGCCAGTCCTGGTTATCACTCTGTTCAAAATTACTGTCTGACTGACGCAGTGCATCACGCAGGGCTTTCCATACAGCCCCGACAGTATGGCGAGCCAGATTATCCAGTTGGGGTTTAAGCTCACCGTGCAGAAAGTATTCCAGTTCATTCAGGCTTTGCGGTGCCAGATAGAAATGCTCGTTAGTCCGGATAAAACGCGACATAAACTGGTAGGTAATTTCACGAATAAGATCACGCCATTCTGCCTGCTGAGATTTACTGCCTACCCCGGACAACATAGCTTCAATGCTGGATAAACCAAGTTCTACACTGTCTACCGCAATACTGACAATCTCAGGTACGAAACGGCGTAACCCCTGGCTGTATTGCCTTAATAATTCCGCTCCCTCCGGATCCAGTTCTATCCATTCGCCACGGACAAACAATTGCTGATCATGATTAATCTGCACATAACTGCGGGCGTTATGCATTACCCGGATATAATCAGGGGAAATCAGCACACCATAACGAAAAGCCATATTGCATTCTGCAGCTGTCAACGCCGGAGAAACCAGTAACAAGGCTATAAACCAGAAACGAATCAACAATAAACTACTCAAGCTAATATCACTTTTAACAAGATACGACAGCCGCCGGCAAAACGCATTACAGCGCGCCGCACTCCACCTGCCAGCTGTCGCGCAGCCGGCTTTCACTACAGGAATGGCTCAATAGCCAGTGTTCCATCTGCTATCGACACTTTGGAAGGCCCATATTCACGGCGACTACGGATGACCTCTGTGCCGAAACGCATTTCCACAGCAGAAAACAGCTGCTGATGCACCTTTACCTGCAAAGTAGCAAGCAACTCCTGCTTTTGCTGCTCCAACTGCTTGATATCTCCGATCAGTGCTTTGGCAACGGTTTTATGTTCTTCAAACTGTGTAACGAATTGCTGCCGTAATTCTTCTGTTTGCGCGCTGCTTTCGATCTTTTTCAGGTTTTCCAGTTGTACCCGAATGTCTTCCATATCTGTTTTGACGGAATTAACACTGTCCCGTAATACCTGCTGTTTCTCCATAATCGGATCAACCAGCCGGTTCAGGCTGATCAATATCGGGCTGCTGGCAGGCGAACCAAGATTACCGCACTCCAGCCCTTTATCCAGATAAAAATAACCACCGATAATTTTGCCGTTGGCTTTACCCTCAACCCCGGCATAAACCTGCGCGGCAGACACAAATGAATGCATCAGTTGTTTATTAACATACAGATTGCCTTCACACTGGAAACGGACATACTGTGCCAGATTACACAGAATATCGCCTTTTGCGCGGATTTCCGTGCTGTATTCACTGTTGTAATCTGCACTGGTCAGCTGATGTCCGATAACCGGACCGGCAACTCTGACATTTCCCCCGGCTTCCAGTAAAGCACCTTCAAAAAAGCCCTTCACGAAAATATCACCACCGGCAATAACCTTCATTCCTTCCGAGACATCACCGTTAACAATCACCGAACCGCGGAAAATGATATGCCCGGTTGCCAGATCTACATTCTTGACTGTAAAGACCTGATCTACCACCGCACCGGCTTCAGTTACCCGCGGCAGGCCATCCTGAGCCGCAAGCAGCAAATCAGGGTCATCAGCAGATACTTCGGTGCCTGGCCCCGGAGTCCACTCAATAACATCCCCGGGCGTTGCCGGAATAACCTGACCATCAACGGTAAGCCCACCTGTGCCCGCCGTTGGGACATGCCGGCGCATTACAGGATCTCCGGTTAAAACAGAAGGTATGGCACCAAAATCCCGCAGATCCGCTTTTTCATCAGCATAAATTTGTGGTTTGTTCGGGCGGCATTCCATTTCCGGTATTAAAGGTTCGAAACGAGAGTTCTGGCCATTGATAACTGGCCTGCCACGGGCAATGACCAATTTAGCTTTCGTACCGGGCAATGCCTTACTGGCATAGGCAATTATCCGGATGATCTGCTCTTTCATGAAGCCGTAAACAATACCAGCTTCCTGAGCCGCCTTAACCAAATCATTAGCAGAAACCGGTTGCCCTCCCCAGGCAGCGGTTATAATGGCAGATACACTCATGCGATCATTACTGATATCGAAATGCAGCTGAGCCGGCCGCCGCCGCTGCTGG
>CAZXTH010000016.1:1679-6526 GCA_964643585.1 uncultured Pseudoalteromonadaceae bacterium | reverse complement strand
CCGCCGCTCTGCAACCTGAGCTGTCAGCTCTACCGGTTCCGGTGATGGGTTATCATTAATATGCGATTGTTGCTGTTGGTATTCTGCCAGCAGATTATCCAGCGGCTCCTGTAATATAAACCAGCGACCATACCCGGCCTGCTGTAAAGCCTGTTGAATATCCTGCTGACTGACGGGGGTAAGCGTCACAGGTACCGTTATTGTTATAATATTATCGTGGACGGTAAATTGCATTGTGCTTCACACTTCTGAGAGTCAGCTATTATTTTATCAGCACTAATGAAGCAAATTATGGAAATAAAGGCAAGCCCTGATCAGAACTCAGGGCATGAAAGGCCGGATCAGATATAATTTTCCTGATGAATACGAATAAATAAATCAGTACCTGCTTTGCTGTAATCAATTTTATATTCTTTATTGTTGATTGCCTGCACAAAAAGCAGCGTTTTTACTTCACTGAATACATCACCACTGGAAACATCCACCAGTTCCATATAACGCTCTTTAGCTTCAGCACGATTAGCAGGTACAGGTTCATTAAATACTTTAACGCCGTGACGGGTAACGATCAGCACCGGGTCGTGATCGTCATTAACAATAACCAGATCGAGTTTTTTATTTTTATGGATGATGGTGTTACGGCCACTGACTAAAAATGGCTTTTCGTAGTTATTCATTGGTTACCAGACTCACTTAACATTAATCTTCATATTATGATACAGCACACCAGGGGTGTCTAGGTGACTGTATTCTGTATTAATTGTAGCCGGGTACGATTGAGCAACTGACATATCCGGTTACTTTCTTCTGCATCAAAAGCCACAGGTACAAACACATCATAACCGGTAACAGAAGAAAATTTCTGCATCCGGTGAGCAAATAATGCCTTAATACCGTCATAACGCTGGTTTTTAGTGCGAAACTGATCACTGGTTGCCAGCAATTCTCCGGCACACTGGCCGCTGGCACATCCCTGCCTTACGGCTTCAAAAAATAACGCTTGCTGCTCAGTCATAATACGGACAGCCAGCCGTAATGGCAAAGATGCCAGAAAAGCATCATAGTCTGTAACCCTGAACCCGATATACCCTACCTGCTTTTCACCAAATACCGGAACAGCACTGAACAAAAACCCCTGCCACGGCAAAAACCAGCTGCCATAGCGGTGATGATAATGAACTCCCTGTTCGTCACATTCCAGAAAATACAACGGTTCAGCCAGTTTGGCCCAGCCGGTAAATACCCCCAGCAAACACAGCATAAACAAAATACCGTGTACAAAAGTGATTCGTTCAGCCAGCAAAACACTGAATAATAAAAATAACAGCAATAACGCCGCGCTGATCAACATCAGACGGGCACCACCTGTCGTTGCCGGAGAACGAATCTGAATTTTTTCCATTACGCTAAGCTGGCCTGTAAAACTGTCTGAACATTTCAGTACTGTTACTGTCGTATTAAACCGCCTTTTAGTACCGTCCTGCAAGTCGATGCACTTTTACACAGCCTGCTTTACGACCAACGCCGGGAGCATTGCGATAACAGGGCATCAAAATTGCTTATTATTCCATACAATAGGGCGGATATTAATATAAGTATATACATGGGGTTGTTGTGGCAAAATTTCATTCGCGCCTTATCTGGTTCATTTTGCTGGCATTACTGGCATTTACAGGTTATCTGTACTGGGTTTCACAGCAAGAGACTGAAGGGCAAAACCGGGCCAGTCTGCCGGTTGCAGTCAGTACAGTGAAAGTGTCCACCAAGCCAATGATCCGCAATGTCACCGCATTAGGAACAGGCATCGCCAACAACTCTGCACAAATTATTTCACCAACCAGCGATTTCATCATTGAACTGAATGTCCGTGAAGGTAAAGCGGTAAAAAAGGGAGAAGTGATTGCCCGCCTGCATGATGTGCAGGAAAAAGCACGGGTAGCAGAGCTTGAAAATATACTTGCCGATCAAATGCGCCAGTTGGAGCGTTTAAAAAATCTGGCAACGACTCAGGCAACAGCACAATCTTTGCTCGACGAACAACAAACCAAAGTAAATACCACCTTCGCTCAGCTGGATGTTGCCAAAGCACAATTGGCTGAAATGACTATCCGTGCACCTTTTAACGGTTATATGGGATTACGTCAGGTCAGCGAAGGCGCCTACATTACCAGCGGCACCCAGATTACTACGCTGGACGAACTACAGAATATCAAAGTAGCCTTCAGTGTTGCCGAGCATTACCTGTCAGAAATTCAGGTAGGTATGCCAATAACAGTGACAAACTCAGCTTATGGCAGCATTCCGTTCAGAGGACAGGTTGCCGCAATTGATACCCGTCTGGATCCGGTAACCAGAACCGTTACCGTACACGGTGTGCTGCCCAATAATGATCTGAGGCTACGCCCAGGTATGTTACTGCATGTAAAACTGGAGCTAAGTAACCAGTCCGCACTGCAAATTCCTGAAAAAGCAGTATTGCCATTACAAAACCGCCACTATGTGTTCATAGTGGATGAAAACAACGTTGTTACCCAGAAAGAAATTACTATCGGAGAACGTATTCCGGGATGGGTTGAAATACTGAACGGCGTAGAAGAAGGTGAAGAAGTGGTTTCTGAAGGTTTACAGAAAATCCGCACAGGCCTGACAGTTAACAAGGTAGGTAATTAACCATGTGGCTGTCAGATACCTCTGTAAAACGACCGGTATTCGCAACGGTAGTTAACCTGTTGCTGATTATCTTCGGGATAGTCTGTTTCACTATGCTGCCGTTGCGGGAATATCCGGATATTGACACTCCGGTAGTAAATATCACTACAAACTACCCCGGAGCTTCCGCTGAAATTATTGAGTCGCGGATTACCCAGTTACTGGAAGACCGTATCAGTGGCGTTGAAGGCATTAAAAGCATTAACTCCACCAGCCGTAATGGCCGCTCCAGTATCACTATTGAATTTAACGTTTCACGTGATATCGACGCCGCAGCTAATGATATTCGTGACCGGGTATCACGCGCCCTGAATAACCTGCCTGATCAGGCCTTCCCACCGGAAGTGTATAAATCCAGCGACGACGAAAGCACAATTGCCTGGTTTATGCTTAACAGTGAGAATATGACCACACTAGAGCTGACCGACTACGCCAACCGCTACATTGTTGAGCGTTTTTCGGTCGTTGATGGTGTGGCCCGTATTCAGCTTGGCGGTGCGCGCGAATATGCCATGCGTATCTGGCTGGACCGCGACGCAATGGCTTCACGTGGCGTGACCGTACAGGATATTGAAACTGTACTGCGTAATGAAAACGTTGAATTACCGGCAGGTAATATTAAATCCTATGATCGGGATTTTACTGTCCGCGTTGAGCGTACCTATAAAAGCCAGGAAGATTTCCGTCGTCTGCCAATCAAACGTGGCGACAATAATTATCTGGTCCGGCTTGGAGAAGTTGCAGAAGTTATTCTGACAGCAACAGACATTGAAAGCGAATTCCGCAGCGATGGTAAAAACCTGCTGGGGATTGGTATTGTTAAACAATCTAAAGCCAACACGCTGGAAGTAGTACGTAATGCCCGTGACGAAATGAAGCGGATTCAGAATAATCTGCCACCGGGAACAACTATCGAGCCAGGCTACGACTCTTCATTGTTTATTGCCGAATCGATTAACGAGGTATACAGCACACTGGCTATCGCCATGTTACTGGTAATCGTGGTGATCTTTCTCTTCCTCGGCAGTGTCCGGGCCACCTTTGTACCTGCAATTACGGTACCGGTAGCACTGGTAGCTACAGCAACCGTGCTGTTTGCGCTGGGATTCTCAATTAACCTGCTAACCTTGCTGGCGATGGTACTGGCTATCGGTCTGGTAGTGGATGACTCCATCGTAATGCTGGAAAACATCTACCGCCGGATAGAAATGGGAGAACACCCGCTACTGGCATCTTACCGTGGAGCCCGTGAAGTCGGCTTTGCCATCGTAGCCACTACGCTGGTCCTGATAGCGGTATTCGTTCCTTTGGTGTTTATGCAAGGGCAACTGGGTAAACTCTTCACAGAATTTGCATTGGCTATTGCTGCGGCAGTTGCCTTCTCCAGTGTTACTGCACTGACATTATCACCAATGCTTTGCAGCAAACTGCTGAAACACCAGAAGCGTGAAAGTAAGTTGGGAGTCTGGCTGCACAGTGCTTTCCATAAACTGGAGCAGGCTTACCGCAGACAGCTGGATCGGGTATGCGGTAGTCCCTGGCCAGTAATGGGCGTGGTATTACTGTGCTTTATCGCCAGTTTTTTACTGGTCAGAATTCTGCCGGCAGAACTTGCACCGCAGGAAGACCGCGGAACCTTCTTTGTCATGATGAATCAGGCAGAAGGTGCCAGTTATCAAAGCAACAGCCGTAATATGAAGCTGGTAGAAGATATTCTGATGCCTTATTACCAGCAAGGTGAATTTAACCGCTTACTGATCCGTGTTCCGGGTTGGGGTAACAGTGGCGGTCTGGCTATTGTCGGTTCAGAAAACTGGAATAACGGCCAGCGCCGTACCCAGGAACTACTGACCGAAGTCAGCCAGAAACTGAACGAATTACCGGATATCCGTGCTTTTGCCTTTATGCGTGGTGGCTTAGGCAATGCAGGCGGCAGCAGCCGGCCAATTCAGTTTGTATTGCAAGGTAACACTTATGAAGAATTGGCCCGCTGGCGCGATATCGTGCTGGCTAAAGCCGCAGAGAACCCTAACCTGCTGCAACTGGACCATGACTATAAAGAAACGGTGCCGCAAGTACTGGTCGAAATAAACACCGAACGGGCTGGTGATCTGGGTATCTCAGTCGGTGCGATTGGC
>CAZXTH010000016.1:0-1669 GCA_964643585.1 uncultured Pseudoalteromonadaceae bacterium | reverse complement strand
CCTTGAAGCAATGCTGGGCGGCCGCCGGGTTACAACCTTCCTTGACCGGGGCCGTGAATACGATGTTATCCTGGAAGGCTCTGATGACGACTTCCGTGCGCCGGGCAGTATCACTAACGTTTACCTGCGCTCAGACCATTCCGGTCAGCTGATACCGCTGGATAACCTGGTAACACTACGGGAAGAAGCCACAGCATCCAGCCTTAACCGCTATAACCGGATGCGGGCCATTACCATCAGTGGCAGTATGGCGCCGGGTTACAGCCTGGGTGAAGCACTGGAGTATCTGGAAAATATCGTCCGGACAGAAATACAGGACACTGTAGGTATTGACTATAAAGGCGAATCTCTGTTGTTTCAGGAAAGTGGCAGTTCTACTGCGCTGGTATTCGTGCTGGCGCTGGTAATCACTTACCTCGTACTCTGCGCCCAGTTTGAAAGCTTTATTCACCCGCTGGTGATTATGCTGACAGTTCCACTGGGGCTGATAGGCGCCTTAGCCGGCTTGTACTTCTCTGGAATGACACTGAATATCTACAGCCAGATAGGCTTGGTCATGCTGATTGGCCTGGTGGCCAAAAACGGTATTCTTATCGTCGAATTTGCTAATCAGTTGCGTGATGCCGGAGTCGAGTTTGAAGAAGCGGTTAAGCGTTCTTCTGCACTACGCCTGCGCCCGATTATCATGACATCCATTACCACTCTGATGAGCTGTATTCCATTACTGATTGCCACCGGCCCTGGTTATGAAAGCCGGCTGGTTATTGGTATGGTGGTATTCTCAGGGGTGGCACTGGCAACAATACTGACACTGTATGTCGTGCCGGTTGCTTATCTGCTGTTAGCCCGTAACACCGGCTCACCAATGCTGCTGTCTAAAAAGCTTGATAAGCTGGAAAAAGAAGCTCCGGACGCCAAACAGGCAAACGAAGTACCTCTGCCGTAATCTCTCTGTTCAGCCGTTAAAAGACACTCTCTTTTAACGGCTGCATCTTCTCTTCCAGCAATATCGTCATTTATCCTGTAAAATATCTTTATCTGATTAAGCAGACAGGAGCTGTATGATGGCCTATTCAACCGCAACCTTTGGTGCCGGATGCTTCTGGTGTCTGGAATCTGCAATGAACCAGTTGCAAGGCGTTACTAAAGCGGTTAGTGGTTACATGGGTGGCAAAACAATTAACCCGACTTACCGGGAAATTTGTACCGGCCATACCGGTCATGCTGAAGTAGTACAGGTCGTGTTTGATGAAGAGCAGCTCAGTTATCGTCAGCTATGTCTGATTTTCTTTTCACTGCACGACCCGACCCAGTTAAACCGTCAGGGCAACGATATCGGCACACAGTACCGCTCCGTTATTTTCTGGCACACCCCTGAACAGGCGGAAGAAGCTGATGCGATTATTGAGGAGCTGACAAATCACCAGGTGTTTGCTGACGATATTGTTACAGAGTTAACGGAAGCCAAAGTATTCTACCCGGCAGAGGATTATCATCAAGGATATTACCTGACCAACCCTGAGCAGGGTTATTGCCAGTTTGTTATTGCACCGAAAATGGCCAAATTCAGGCAGCAATTTTTAAAGCTACTAAAATAAAAACAGCCACTGATGCGTAATGCCGATCAGTTAAGGTGATGCATCCATCACCTTACTCACGCTAACACGCC
>CAZXTH010000015.1:0-20201 GCA_964643585.1 uncultured Pseudoalteromonadaceae bacterium | reverse complement strand
CGGTAATATTGCTACTTTCAATCCTCAGGCACTGGCTTCCGGCTTGTATCATATTACTGTTAATGCACAAACTACCGCAGGTAACAGCGGCAGTTATGAACTGGCGTTACGGATTATTGATACGTGCCCGGTAGATGACTGTAGCGATTTGAGCCAGGGTATTCCGGCATCAGTTAATGCTTTTGCTGAAACGCCGAACCGGCTGGCACTATGCCCGTCAGGTACTGGGGCTAACCGTACCCATGAATGTGAAGGCGAAAGTAACGCTTCACTTTATATCGAAGTTCCTAACCTGTATCAGCTGACTTTAGGTAGTGTAAGCTCTGAACAGTCCTGGCAGAGTGGTCAGTTTGGTCTGGCTCTGACCGATGACAGCTTACCGGCTGACGAAGGTTTTGTGCATCAGGGAATCGTTGTGAACTTTGATGTTGACGGCATTACGGCTCCTGGTGAAGTTGTTCCGGTGGCAATTCCGTTATTGCCTGGTGCAACTATTCCGGCTGATGCGCTATGGCGTAAATTCATCGGTGGTCAGTGGCAGGATTTTGTCGTTGATGATGCTAACCGCATTGATAGTGCAGCCCGTGATGTTTTAGGCCGGTGTCCGGGAGTATCTTCAGACAGCTGGACGACAGGTCTTACAGCAGGGCATGGTTGTATCCGTTTGTTGATTGAAGATGGTGGCCCTAATGATGAAGACGGCGAAGCAAATGGTGTGATTAGAGATCCGGGTGTACTGGCTGTGGTACAGGCAGCTCCGGAACCAGAGCCAACCCAAGCGGCAAAAGTGACGTCAGGTGGTGCAGCTGGTGCAGTTATGGCTGGCTTGCTGGGTACACTGGTGCTATGGCGCCGTAAAGCCGCAGTGGCAGCATTATTGCTGCCACTGGGAGCGTCAGCGAATGGTTTTTATAGTGGTGCCGATGTTCTGGCTGTCAGCAATGACACCAGCAATGGTGAAGTAACTGCTGGGCTATCTCGGAATGGTCTGAGCGGGACAGCGAGTGTTTCAGATAAAAGCCGCACAGGATTCAGAGTGTATGGTGGTTACGGTATCACTGACTGGCTATCTGCAGAAGTAGCATGGCTGGATGCAGGAAAAATACACACAACCTTCAGCGGTTTACCGGCAGATATTACTGTCGGTCAACTGTCAGCAATCCGGCCTGCTTCAGGCGAAGGTGCTGAGGTGAGTATAGTGTTGCAACCGTGGACACTGGCTGATCACTTTAAACCGGGGTTACGCATTGGCGTGTGGCGTATGAAGCATACTGACAATTATCAGCTGGGTAACCAGTCTGTGCGGCATAGTGATACTGACACCGTTGCGGTAGTGGAATTGTTGGGTGAGTATCAACTGACACCTGACTGGTCTGTTAAAGCCGGTATCAGCCATTATGATGTAGATAATGGTGCTATCCGTAGTGCTCAGTTGGGTGTGAAATACCGTTTCTGATAGAAAACAGCAGCAAATTATTGCTGCTGTAAACATGTTTTACGCCCTGTCGGATATCAGCCTGGGCAGAATAGCAATGTACCACTACCGGTAAGAAGGATTTTACCGGCAGCCAACGGGAGTGTGGTTTATGGTGCAGGGCAGTTGTTATTCTGTGGCAATACAGGACCGTCTGGTATTTCAGCAGGGCATCTTCTTTATGTCTTATTGCTGAGCTATCAGCATATATCCTTTACTGCGGTAAGTGATAATCGGATCGGGTAGCTCAGGCGTTAGTAGTAATTTTTTACGCAGGCGCGACATCAGAATATCCAATGCTCTGCCTTCTGCATAATGCCCCGGAATGGTTAACAGGCGTGACAGTTCTTCACGGCCAACAACCCGGCCTTGTCTGGCGATTAATTGTAATAGTAGTTGGTGTTCACTTTCACTCAACTGGCAATTATGCTGCCTGTAGTTTAGCTGCCGGCTTTCCAGATGAAGGGTGTAGTTAAGGAATCTCAGTTCTGACGGACGTTCATCATGGTAGCGAAGGCGTCTTAGCAAAGCATTAACTCTGAGTAACAATTCATCAGGGTTAACCGGTTTGCAGATATAATCATCTGCACCATGCTTTAATCCTTCAATTCGTGCGGTATCGGTTATGCTGGCTGAAATCAGAATTTTGCCCATTTGCTGCTGGGTGAGGTTTAATTCCTGAAATAGCGGCAGGCTGTTACCGTCAGGCAGGGTGACATCAGCAATAATGATTCTGATTGGCAGTTCAGGCGACAGGTTTAGCATGTTTCTGGCTGTATGCAGGTCTTCTGCGGTTGTCACCATAAATTGTTTATTGCGGAAAAAAGCGGCTAAGCCTTCCCTGAGCCATGAGTCATCTTCTATCAGCAAAATATGACAAATATCAGTCATGTTTATATTTTTTCTTATGTAATGCGTCACAGCTGTACTGCGCGAGACTATGCAGGTAATAAACCATATCCTTATTTAGTAAATCAAGGTTTTGTTCCAGTCTGATGCAAACTGTTGCCAGCTTCTCAAGCCCTAATGTGGCTGCAGTACTGGTAAGTTTATGTAATTGCAGCCGGGAATCCGGCTGCTGTGGTACAGCGATATTGTTAATCAATTCAGATAACTCTGCTGCTAATCCGGATAGCTTTTGCTGGATACGTTCTTCAGGCAGGTAAGCAGCAAGTTGCAAGAAGGTATTGCTGTCAGCCAGTTGCAAAACAGGTGGTAAAGCAGTGGCTGACTGATAAGCTGCAATAGTTTGCTGCAGGGTGTGAAGAGACAGAGGTTTATAAATAACGGCACTGACACCGGCAGCCAGGCAACTATCGCGAAGTGATTTACGGGTATCAGCAGTCAGAATAATAACAGCGGGTGGGTTGATATGCGTTTGCTGTAGTTCATTAAAGAATGCCAGGCCATTACCATCCGGTAAATTGATATCCAGAATGATCAATTCATAATATTGCTGTTTCAGATGTTCCCGTGCAGTTGCTAACGTGGTGACACAATCTGGCTGGTGCCCATCCTGTTGCAGCATTCCACGGATAATTTGCCGGTTAAGGGGTATATCTTCCACAACCAGTACCGGGGTAGCTTCTGTATGAATCTTTACGGGTTCATCCGGTGCTGCAGCCGGTGGTAATGTTAAACTGAAATAGAAGCTGCTGCCCTGATGCAGTTTGCTGTGAAATTGTAATGTACTGTTCAGAGTGTTCAGAATCTGCTGGGTCAAAGCCAGGCCCAGCCCGCTTCCCTCCTGGTACTGGCTGTTTCCTGCTCTGCTGAAAGGCCGCAGAATTTTGCTTTGTTCATGTTCCGCAATGCCTGATCCCTGATCCGTTACATCAAAAGTGTAACTGTTATCTTGAGCAAGATAGTTGGCAGAGAGTGTTATTTTCCCCTGTTCACTGTATTTGATCGCGTTTGATATCAGATTAGTGAGTACCTGTCTTAATTTTGTTTTATTCAGCATCACATAAGGCTCTGGTAAGTTATGCAGCTGAAGCTGTAATTCCAGATTTTTAGCCGCAGCCAGTGGCCGGTAGGTATCAAGCAAGCGTTTTAGCCAGTCTGCCAGCCAGACGGGTTCTGCAATAACCAGATTCTGATCGTTTTCTGCTTCTGCCTGTGTCAGTACCTGCTGGGTAATGACTGACAGTTCCATACCGGCTTCCGTAATCAGTTCACAATCATAACGTAATACCGGATCTGCTGTTTGTAATGCAATCAGCTGGGTTTTGCCGACAATAGCATTCAGAGGGGTGCGTAGTTCATGGCTTAGAAATGCCAGAAACTGGCTTTTTTCTGTTGCCATACGTTCTGCCTGTTGCTGCAGATGCCGGATTTGCAGTACCTGCCGTTCATTACAAAGCAGAAAAAAGCCCAATAGCATGGCATAACTGAAAAACAGTGACAAACCAGCAATCAGCTGATGTGCCAGATGGGTACCGGACATGTTACCCAGAGTACCGATAAACATCACATGAAACAGCCGGTAGCACATCATCAGAATACAAACACCACCGATGGTATAAAACAACGTGGTAGCTACCTGGTAATTTCCATTACGGTATCGGGTAATAATGCCTATCAGTAACGTGAGCATTGTCATGAACATCAGACTGGATAATGCAACTCTGGCATCTACATCCGGTTCTGCGTAAATAAAGTAGATAAAGGGCACACTGAAGCTCAGACAACCTGCTGCTGCCAGTTTGAGTGAGAGCCGCTTACCGAAAAATTGCAGAGTACCGTTTAGTATGTACAGCAGAGCAAACAGAAAAATGTGGTTTGCAACAAGGATACCAAGCCAGACTGGCAGCAGTGGCTGCAGTACCATCAGTACCTGACCCAACTGGTAGACAGACATGCCTAATGCCATATGTTGTACACCGGGGATATCACGGTTTGAGCGGTACATCAGCCATGAGAAAAAAATACACAGCAGGGCAATTACGCCGGAGTAAACAAAAATACCGTTCATTGTGTCAGTTCCCGAAGAACAGCATAGGAGTAGCTGGCAGCTGATGACATATTGCGCATTCAGTTTTCATTCATTTTTGTTAATGTTAACGTCAAACCCCGTGCTTATACCATGATATTTTTATATACCTTATAGCCTGCTTTTTAAGCTAACAAAATACTCACTCCTTAAGGGTTTAAAAGCATTTTTTAATTAACAATCATGTAAAACACACTTAATCGGGCTTCCCATACAATATCGGCCAGCCGATGCTGAGATATTGCCAGGAGGCCGGATGTTGTCCCGAGTGACTTTCAGATTATTGTTTTTGGTAGCATTGTTTTTAGTTGCGTTGCTTGCCGGTAGTGTCGGGGCGGCACCTGCCAATTTTGAGCAGGCTAAAGCAGAGCTGCGTCGTTATGTGTATCACGACCGCAATCAGAGCGAGCAAGGTGATTTTTACTGTGGTTGCCAGTGGCAATGGGCAGGCCGTTCCGGAGGGAGTGTTGATTTGGCTTCCTGTGGGTATCAGATCCGGGCTCAGCAAAACCGTGCACAAAGAATCGAATGGGAACACATTGTGCCTGCGCACTCTTTCGGGCAACAGCGTCTATGCTGGCAGCAGGGTGGGCGGAAGAATTGTAATGCTGCCGATCCGGTGTTCAGCCGTATGGAGGCGGATATGCATAATCTGACTCCGGCTATCGGAGAAGTAAACGGTGATCGCAGTAATTTCCGCTTTGGTGTATTGCCTCAGACAGCACCACAGTATGGCCAATGCGATGTGCGGGTAGATTTTAAACAACGGGTAGTGCAGCCCCGTGATCAAATTAAAGGCATGATTGCCCGTATCTATTTTTATATGCACGACCGTTATGATCTGAATATGTCACGCCAGCAACAGCAGTTGTTGATGGCATGGGATAAGCAGTTTCCGGTGTCTGACTGGGAGCGTGAGCGGGATAAACGTATTGCCGCCAGAATGGGACACCATAATCCGTTCGTGACGGGGGAGCGCCAGTGGTCATTGCAGCATCGCAATCAGTCTGAAGGGATAGAAACCAGGCAGAATGGTATCTCTGAGCAGAAAGCTCCAGCAGCTGTAAAGGTTTCTGCTGATGCTCAACAGCTTATCAGAGGTAATAAACGCTCCAGGGTTTACCATTTACCGTCTTGCCCGTCATATCAGAGTATGAATGCCGGTAACATTGTTGAGTTTACGTCGGAGCAGCAGGCTCAGTCAGCCGGGTATCGTAAAGCAGGTAATTGCTCCTGACACAGAGAGTTCAGCGAGCAAGTCAATGGACTATAGCGATATCCTGCCAGCGTGTTGTGTAGGCAGGGGATAATAGTGCACGTTTCATTTTCCAGGGTTGCTCAATACCCTGACCGGCAAACCAGAGAACTTTTCTGCTGTTGGCATTAAGCTGATCAAGAACGGCCATCAAAGCGCTGCTGTTTGTTCTGGGTTGCCATGCGGTAAACAAATCCTGCTGGAAAACGCCGGGATCGTATAAGTCGCTCAGCATAATGCCTGCTTTGACATAGCGGTATCCTTCCTGCCAGAGCTTATCGAGTAATCCTGCTGCCAGTTGCATAAAATCTCGGGTATCGTTACCGGGAATATCCAGCGATGCCGAACGGGATGCGCTGTAATAGCTGTGTTCTGTTTTGTTGTGAGGATTAGTACGCAGATAAAGTGTCAGTTGCCGGGCCAGTTGCTTTTGCCGCCGAAGCTTTCTGCAGGCAAGCTCAACATATTCCATAATCGCTTCTTTCATCTGATACTTACTGGTGATTCGTTCACCGAATGAACGTGAGCTCATAATGGCTTTTTTAGGCGGGGCCAGTTGTTCTACTTCCAGGCAGGGTTCTCCGCGCAATTCTCTGGCAGTCAGCTCAGTAATAACTGAAAAATGCTGGCGGATAAATTCAGGTGGTGCATCAGCCAGTTGCAGCGCTGTTGTTATACCCAGGGTTTGAAGGTGGCGTGCACTGCGATACCCAATTCCCCAGACATCTGCTACCGGTAATAATGCCATCAGTTTGCGTTGGCGCTCCCGGCTGGTCAGATCGACAACGCCTTTGGTCGCCGGCCAGGCTTTGGCTGCATGATTTGCCAGCTTGGCCAGTGTTTTGGTTGGCGCTATGCCAACACATACTGTAATCCCCGTCCATTGCCCAACCTGCTGCCGGATATGTTGCCCCAGTACAGTCAGATTATGGTGGCTATCAAGCCCGGCCAGGTCCAGAAATGCTTCGTCAATTGAGTACATTTCTACACCCGGCACCAATTGTTCCAGTGTACGCATTACCCGCTGGGATAAATCAGCATAAAGCGCATAGTTAGAAGAAAAAACTGCAACCTGATGCTGTTCTGTCAGTTGCCGGATCTGAAAAGCCGGTACGCCCATTTTGATCCCCAATGCTTTGGCTTCTCTGGAAAGCGCAACAACACAACCATCGTTATTAGATAAAACGATGACAGGTTTGCCAGCCAGATCAGGCCGGAACAGTTTTTCACAACTGGCGTAAAAATTATTGCAATCAACCAGTGCAAATAACGGGGTGGCTTTCATCGGCGTTTCAACTGCCTGACAATAGTGGTAACCACACCAAAGATTGCCAGCTCATGTTCATTACTGATCATAATTGGTTTGTAACGGCTGTTATGTGGCAATAGCGCCAGCTGTGGCCGGGTACAAAGTTCTTTAACGGTAAATTCATTATGAACGGTAGCAACAACAATATCGCCGTGTCTGGCTTCAATTGAACGGTCAACAACCAGAATATCGTCATGGCTGATACCGGCATGAATCATTGAGTCTCCGGATACCCGGACAAAAAAAGTCGCAGCAGGATGACGAATACATAGCTGGTTAAGATCCAGTGCCTGTTCAGCATAATCCTGAGCCGGAGATGGAAAGCCGGCAGGAACCTTATCGGCATAAAATGGCAATGGCTGACAGGGCATATCTGTTGCTGCACGTAAGTAAGTTAAGGGCATATTGGTAGTAAATTAAACTGTAAATTTATACAGTATAATGCCGAGGTGCACGAATAGCAAAAGCTGTTCAAGCGGGTAGTGTCATAATTTTGTGATCGCAAACCTTAGGCGTCAGCTTGAATTTCCGTGCTTTAGCTGTAAATCTTAAGTAACCGGCAGTTGCGCTGGCCGATACCCGGATGGTATCGCTTCTTTTAATGCTAGGGCAGGCAATATGAACAAAGAATATCAGCGCTTAGAAACCATTAAGGAATTTAAACTGAAAGCCGGAGGGGACGAACCCGGCCTGAATGGCATGCTGGAAATTGCTGCTCAGTTTTTTAATGTACCTATAGCTTTAGTGACGGTACTGGATGAAAAAGAACAGTTTTTTAAAGCCCGCTACGGTATTACTTTACAACGTACCCGCCGCGAAGATGCTCTGTGTAATCTGCTTGTAGAACAAGATACTCCACTGATTATTGAAGATACACTGGTTGCCCCTGAGTTTGCCAGCCACCCGCTGGTAACGGGGGAGCCCTATATCCGTTTTTATGCTGGCGTGCCATTACGTTTACAGCAGGTGACTGTTGGAGCTGTTTGCCTGATGGATACAGAACCCCGCCAACTTGATAAGGCTGCATTACTGCTACTGGAGAAACTGAGTACTCATGTTACCAGCTATCTGACACTACAACTGGAGCAATCCCGTTTTAATGAAGAACGCAGTTTGCTAAACGATTCTCCTGCGGTAATCGTAAAATGGAATTATGCGTCTAATTTTGAACTGAGTTTTGTGTCGGCCAATGTGGAAGATATCTTTGGTTTGTCAGTGCCTGCATTATCTGGTCTGGATGCGTTGCTGGAAGATTATATTCTGCCTGACGATCTTCCTGCGCTGAATTTTGCTCTGAATAATCATATCAACGGTGTAGAAGTATGCGAATGCCATTATCGGTTACTGAGCCCGCAAGGTGCGGTGTACTGGGTTAAGCAGTTATCGAAAGGTTTTTTTGCGCCAACAGGAAATCTGCAATCTATTCATGCCATGTTGCTGGACTACACCGAAAACCGGTATGTGGAAGAAAAACTAAATGAAACGAACCAGCAGATGCGGCTGTTACTTGAGGCTTCAGCTCTGGGTACCTGGGACTGGAATATCCTTGCTGATGTAAACAAAGTGAATATGCGCTGGTGCGAAATACTGGGCATTGAATATGACCAGTTTGATACCAGCAGTAATGCCTGGCGTCGGTTGCTACATCCTGCGGATGCCAAAAGAGTGAGTGCAGAGTTACAACAGCATTTACAGGGTACAACAAAGATTTTTAATACCGAATACCGTATGCAGCATCAGGCCGGGCACTGGATCTGGATTGAAACCTATGGCCGGGTGGTTGAGCATACTCCGGACGGGCGGCCAAAGCGGCTGGCGGGTACTCACCGTGATATCACTTATAAAAAAGAAGCAGAACTGCTGGAACGGAAACAGCGGCAGTTGCTGGGATTTATCAATAAAGCTCAGACGATTTACCTGCGGGACAATAACCTGTCGCAGGCCTGTAAAGAGATACTGCCTGAATTACTGGACATTGCCGACAGCCAGTTTGGGTTTATCGGCCAGATGCGGATTAAACAATCGCAAAGCTGCCTGTTTATTCAGGCTATTTCTGATGTCGTCTGGAATTACGATAGTAATCAGGCATATCAACAGTATCAGGCTGGTGAACTGTATTTCCGACAGTTGGATAACCTTTTTGGCCATGTTATTACGGCTAAAAAAGTGGTGCTGACCAATAAGCCTGCCAGCCATCCTGCAGCAAAAGGGACGCCTGCTGGTCATCCCAAAATTTTGCGCTTTCTCGGGTTGCCAATTTTTATTCGTGAACAGGTAGTAGGAATGATTGGCCTGGCAAATAAATTGTCTGATTACACTGAGGAAGACGCCCGTTTCCTGCAACCTTTGCTTGATACGCTGGGCGGGTTATTTTTTGCTGTAGAGACAGATAACGCCCGGATGGTAGCTGAAGAACAGCTGAAAAACCTGGCGATGTCAGATCCGTTGACCGGCATTCCTAACCGGCGGGCGTTTCTGGAGCATTGCCGCTTTGTATACAGCGAACAGCAAAAGTGTACCCTGGTAATTATCGATATTGATTATTTCAAAGCAGTTAATGATACCTACGGACATCAGGCTGGAGATGTGGTTATTAAAGATATTGCCAGACTGATTAAAAGCAGTGTCCGGTCTGATGATTATGTTGCCCGCCTGGGCGGTGAAGAATTTGCCATTGTTATGCTGGGAGATGATCAAAGCCTGCTGCATACTTTGCTGGAAACATTACGCAATAATGTTGAACAGGAAATTTTCCGGTTTCATGAGCATAACATTCGAGTCACTGTCAGCCTGGGAGCCAGCAGGGCTTCGGCCAATAGCACAGGGTTAGCGGGTATTTCCTGCCTGGAAAAAGATCTGGAAGCAGCCGATCAGGCGTTGTATTGTGCCAAACAGCAGGGGCGTAACCGGGTATGCTGGGCCGCGGATTGTGAGGCGGAAAAATAGCCATCATAAAAGAACAGCCTTTGAATAAAGGCTGCCAAATACGCCAGAGCATTATTGCTGTTTTTTAAACCTGCGGGCTATCCATGGCCAGAACGCTGCAATAACTGCAACAATAACAAACAGGAAAATGGCAATCACCATCTGTACTACTTCGAAGTTATTTGCCTCTTGTGATACAAACCAACTGGCAATAACCCCACCAACTATCAGAAACAACCGTGCTAACCAGCCTAACATTTCTTCCTCCCGGATAATAAAACCTGCTATGCCATCTGGCTGATCGTTTTACGAAAGCGTGATAGCGAAAATGCAAATAAACAGCTCCCGATAATCAGCAGCCATAAAAATTGTGGCCATACAACATCGATACCAGCCCCGCGATACAAAATCGCCTGAGCCTGACTGACAAAGTGGGTGGTAGGGGCTGCCAGCATAATGTCCTGCACCAGTGCCGGCATACTTTCTCTGGGAGTTGAACCACCGGAAAGCATTTGCAGCGGCAGCAGGATCAGCACCATCAGCATGCCAAACTGTGGCATATTACGCGCCAGTGTTGCCATAAAAATACCCATCGATGTTGTGGCAAACAGGTGCAGTGCTACCCCGGTCAGAAACAGAGCGACAGAACCTTCAATAGGTACTTGCAGGGCTCCCTGAACAACAAAAGTCAACGAGAATGCGGCGGCACAAAGTACTACCAGCCCCATCGACCAGACTTTAGCCAGCATGATTTCAGTTGGGGTAACCGGCATAACCAGCAAATGTTCAATGGTGCCGTGTTCACGTTCCCGGATCAGCGCTGCGCCGGTCAGAATTATCGATAACATGGTGACATTATTGATAATTTGCATGACGGAACCGAACCAGGCTTTTTCCAGTGTCGGGTTAAACCTGACTCTAAGAGCCAGATCAACCGGAGTGGATGATACTCCCCGCTGGTGCTGCAGAAACTCGCTGATTTCTGCCATGATAATTTGCTGGATATAGCCACTGCCACTGAAAGCCTGGCTCATCCGGGTGGCATCTGTACTGAGCTGTATATTGGTAATATTGCCAGCCAGAATATCACTCTGGAAGTTTGGCGGAATATTCACCACAAAAGTGTAGCGGCCTGAATCCATCCCCGGATCCATTTCCGGCAGTGAAATCAGTTCAGGCAAATTAAACTGTGGCGGATAAAATGCCGAAACAATCCGGGCTGAAAGTGGCGATGCATCTTCATCGACAATCGCAATCGGTGCTTTATTCAGTGTATCCGGCATAGCGGTAGCGGCGGTGTAAACTGACAGCGTAAAGGTATAAATAATCAGGAACAGCATGATCTTATCACGCCGTAAGCTCCACAACTCTTTAACCCCTAAGCGATAAATATTGGCTAATGCCTGCATATCAGCGCTCCTGCTTTTTCAGTAATGCGATAGCCGCCCCTAAAATAACAGGTACAGCCAGCAGTAACGGTTTAAAAGAGTCGTACAGATCACTGAAATTCAATGCCTTACTGAATACGCCCCGGGTAATGTTAATCATATAGGTAGCTGGATAAATTTCCCCAATCAGGCGGCCGCCCCCTTCCATTGAAGATACCGGATCCAATAGCCCGGCAAACTGCACCGCAGGGATCAAGGTTGCCAGCATAGCGAAAAACATTGCCGCTATCTGGCTCTTGGTCACTGTTGATGCCAGCAGCCCCATACCGGTGGCAATAATGCAATATAAAAAGGCTGCCAGCAGCAATGTCATAAAGCTGCCGGTAATCGGAACATCAAACAAGGTTACGGCCAATAAGCACATCAGTAAGAAATTCAGCATTGCCAGTGCAACATAAGGCAGCTGCTTGCCCAGCATAAACTCTGTTTTTGTCACCGGGGTCACGTACAGGTTAAGAATAGATCCCAGCTCTTTTTCACGCACTACAGCAAGAGCCGTAAGCATTGCCGGCATCATCAGTAATAACAATGGAATAATCGCGGGTACCATTGCCGGCAGACTGCGAACATCCGGATTGTAGCGGTAGCGGGTTTCAATACCGGCAACACTGCTGGTACTGCTGTTGGTTCTTAATCTGGCTTGTTCTGCCAGCCAGTGCTGGTGTATTCCCTGTACATAGCCTTTTACGGTTTCTGCGCGTTGTGGCATAGCACCGTCTACCCAGGCTCCAACTGAAACAGGCGTGCCCCGTTCAATATCTCTGCCAAAGCCTGGTGGTATTTCCAGAACCAAAGACAATTCACCATCACGCATTCGTTTATCCAGATCAGCGTAATCTTTTATGGGTGGCTGTTCAATAAAATAGCGGGAACCCGACAAGCTCATGGTATAGCTCTGGCTTAATGCTGTCTGGTCTCCGTCCAGAACGGCGTAACGTAAATCTTCGACATCCATACTGATACCAAAACCCATGACAAACATCAGTATCAGTGAGCCCAACAGAGCCAGAGTGCTGCGTACCGGGTCCCGTTGCAACTCCAGAGATTCACGCCACATATAGCTGAACATCCGCTGGAAGCTGAAGAACTGCTTTTTGGGTGGTGCAACGTCTGCTGGCACAGCGGGTGTGATTGTGGCTGCTGTGGCTTCCTGTTCCTGGCTATCTCCGCTGGCTTCAATCAGGTAATCGATAAAGGCTTCTTCCAACGTAGCTTTGCCACGTTTTTTCATCAGGGTGGCTGGCTTATCGCTGTCGAGTACCTTACCGGCATGCATCATCGACATTCTGTCGCAGCGCTCAGCTTCGTTCATAAAATGCGTGGAGATAAAGATCGTTACCCGATCCTGTCTCGACAGTGCAATCAGTAAACGCCAGAAATTATCTCTGGCAACCGGATCAACTCCGGATGTCGGTTCATCCAGAATCAGTAACTCAGGTTTGTGAACCATGGCTACTGCCAGTGATAAACGCTGACGAATACCCAACGGCAGGCTTTCCGGCAGGTCGTGAAGTACTCCGGCCAAATCGAAACGGGCCACCATTTCATCTACCCGGGCAGGGATATCCTGTTCTGCTACATGAAATAGCCGGGCATGTAATACCAGGTTTTGCTCTACCGTCAGCTCTGCGTACAATGAAAAGGCCTGCGACATATACCCAACCCGTTTACGGGTATTGATATCTCTGGGGTCAACTTCTTTACCAAATAACCAGGCTTTGCCTTCTGTTGCCGGTAATAAACCGGTCAGCATTTTCATGGTAGTGGATTTTCCACAGCCGTTTGAACCGAGAAAACCAAAAATTTCACCGCGCTGAATCCTGAAACTAACATCATGCACTGCAGTAAAATCACCAAAGCGCATGGTCAGATTTTGCGCTTCAATAGCAATATCGTCTGCTGCAAGAGAGCTTAACGGTGCAATCTCGACCGGTTTATGGCCACGTTTCTTCTCTTCTGGCAGCAGTTTGATAAAGGCTTCTTCCAGTGAAGCAGAGGAGGTTTTGGTAAGAATTTCATCGGGAGTGCCGGTTGCCAGCACCTGGCCGTCATCCATCGCTACCAGCCAGTCAAAACCCTCAGCTTCATCCATATAGGCGGTGGCTACAATCACGCTCATTTGCGGACGGTCTTTTCTGATCCGGGTGATTAACTGCCAGAACTGGCTGCGGGCGAGCGGATCAACCCCTGTTGTGGGTTCATCAAGAATCAGAAACTGCGGGTCATGGATAAGCGCACAGCACAGCCCGAGTTTTTGTTTCATACCTCCGGATAGTTTACCGGCTGGACGATCCAGAAATTTTTGCAGACCGGTAGATTGGGTTAAATCATCAATTCTGCGACGTCGTTCAGCCGCAGAATGGCCGAATAAGCGGGCAAAAAACTGCAGATTTTCCTCAACGGATAATGTTGGGTACAGGTTCTTACCCAGCCCTTGCGGCATATAAGCGATATGCGGGCAAACCTGTTCGCGGTGGCGCTTACTTGCCATATCGCCATCGAGTACTTCTATCTGGCCGCTCTGAATCTCTTTGGCACCGGATAGCAGCGATAACAGGCTGGATTTACCAACGCCATCGGGCCCCAGCAGCCCCACCATTTTTCCACCGGGAATATCCAGTGTAATGTTCTTCAGAGCCTGGGTTTTACCGTAATTTAAGCTGACCTGCCGGATACGGGCTACTGTCATGGAGCAACCCGCTCAGGTAAATGTGCTGGCCACTGGGCATCATTGCCTAGTTTTACCCAGGCAACACCTGGTAAACCGGTTTTTACCTGAGAAATATGTTTTTGCAGCAGTTCTGGGTTTATCTGGGCTTTAACCCGGAACATCAGCTTTTCGCGTTCGCTGGCTGTCTCAACTGTTTTCGGGGTGAATTGTGCTACATCTGCAACATAGGAAATTTTGGCAGGGATTGCTGCATGAGGAACAGCATCCAGCACAATGCTAACGTCGCTGCCAATTGCAACCCGGCCAGCCTGTGCTGCAGGCAGGAAGAACGTCATATAAACATCAGTCAGGTCAATCATATTCAGCACCCTGCCACCACTGCCAACAATTTCGCCAGCCTGGGCGACACGGTATTGAATACGGCCAGCACGAGGAGCTTTTAACACGTTATCCTGTAATTCTACTTTTACGCGGTTTACGGTAGCTTCTGCTGCTTCAGAAGCTGATTCTGCAGACTGAATCTGGGCATTTGCTGCTGCAATGCCTGAAGCTGCTGCATCTATCTGTGCTTTGGCGGCTGCAACAGCCGCTTCTGCACTGCGTAACTGGGCCTGATCATCGTCTGCGGTTTGTTGAGATGCTGCACCTGTTTTAGCCAGTGTGCTGGTGCGGCGGGCACGGTTTTTGGCGGCCGACAACTCAGCTTCTCGCTGAGCCAGTACCGCCTCTAATGCTGCTTTTTCACTTTGGCGCTGCGCCAGTTGGCTGTAAGCGGCACTTACGGCATTTAATGCCTGACGTTGCTGGGCTTCAGCTTGTTGCAGCTGAGCCGTGAGAGACTCTGAATCAATGTAAGCGACGATTTGATCAGCCTGTACAAAATCCCCTTCATTAACCAGAATTTCTCTGATCCGGCCGGCGGCTTTGGCTGAAATAGCAATTTCTGTTGCCTCAATCCGGCCATTACCGGTTGCAATATCATCAGGTAATGTATCAGAGAGCAGGTATTTCTGAGTAAGAATAACAAGAGCAGCAATAATACCCACGACAATTAAAATGGGTTTTAAAGCAGTTTTGGATAGATTCATGCTTTGCTTTCCTTGGGGATTTAGGCTGTAAAATTTGATCCTGCACACAAAATCAGCAGATTGTGCAACTGTAAATATATTGTAGGTTAGAAGTTTAGGAAGAGTCTGATATTATTGTCAAATCCGGATTTGAATTTCAGGCTGATAATGAATGCTTTATTGATTCAAAACAAAATTGCAGTAGCGGAAGAGCATAAGACCCCCCGTAATCCAAGGCCAGATGGAGAACACACCAGAGCTATTCTGCTGGAAATTGCAGGTCAGTTATTTGCACAGAAGGGCTATGCTGCTGTGTCCAGCAAAGAAGTATGCCAGCTGGCAAATATGAATATGGCGTCGGTTAATTACCACTTTCTGAATAAAGAAGGCTTGTATCTGGCGGTGCTGACAGAGGCAGATAACCGGGTGATCAGCCAGCAGCAGCTGAAAGAGCTGTATGATGCGGATACCCAACCGTTATACAAACTGGAACAGATTATGTTGTTTGTAATGCGGCGTATTCAGGAAGGTGCTCAGTCATGGCATTTCCAGGTACATATCCGGGAGATTATGAATCCCTCCGGTGTGTCGGCGCAGCTGGTAGGAAAGCTGATTAAACCGAAACTGCGTTTGTTACGTCGTTTGATGGGACAAATCCTGCAATTACCACCCCATCATGCACAAGTGCAGGAAGCGCTGGCTGCTTGCATGTCGCCTTGCCTGTTATGGCTGGTGGGAACACCTGAGCTCAGAAAACAACTGTTACCGGCATTGGAAAGAAGAAAGCCGCAACAAGTTGAGCAGATAGTGGCATTTTCTTTAAGTGGTTTAAAGGCTTATATGGCGTTAGAGCGTGTTGACGTTTAATGGTGAGTTTTGTTCGCTCTAACGTAAATGTTGCTGCCTGCTGGCAGCAACATTCTTCAGAGGTTAATCCTGTTCGGGGATCGGCGTTTGAACCGGAACCGGATGTTCCTGTTCAACAGCCTGTTGTTTTTTACGCTGTTGCCGGCGCAGATCGCGGTATACCGCTGCGCGCATAATCAGCATTGATGTGACTGGCGCAGTCAGCATAACAAAAACAGTAATCAGCAGCTCATGAATTACCGGGCGGGATTGCAGGCCGGTAAAGAAAATCATCGAAGCGATTAAAATACTGCCCGTGCCAAATGTTATTGTGATTGCCGGCCCGTGAATACGCTGATAAAAGTCAGGTAAGCGCAATAAACCTAATGCACCAATCAGCGTGATAATACTGCCGATCAGCAGAAAAATAATCACCGGAATGACAAACCACAGTGACAGCTGCTCCAGCTGTGCTTCCATAATCAACTCCTGTTATTCAATGATTTCGCCGCGCATCAGAAACTTCGCCAGCGCAACCGATGAAACAAAACCAGTCAGGGCTATCAGCATGGCCAGTTCAAAATAAATCAGGCTGGCAAAACGGATTCCCAGCATCAGAGCAAGCAACATGGCACACATCCACAGCGTGTCCAGGGCCAGTACCCGGTCCTGTGCTGTAGGGCCGATAATCAGACGAATAGTACAAAACAGCATGGCCAGAATGATACAGAACTGAGCAAAATACATCGTCATATAAAGTAGCTGTACCATAACTTACCTCCGCTCAAAAATGTCAATTAATGGCTGTTCATAACGGGTTTTAATAGTGTTAACCCACCATTCTGCATCGTTCAGATCAAAGACATGCAATGATAGCTCATGGCTGTCAGGTATGATTTCTACCCATACTGTACCGGGGGTACAATTAATCAGGCATGACAGCATAGCAAGACCGTTAGGATCTTTCAGATCCAGTGGTACCCGGATAAATTGAGCATTCGGAGTATTGCGGGTGAAGACAATAATCCGGCTGACGTTGAAACAGGAACGAACAATTTCCAGCATTGACCAGCTCATCAACCTGATAAATGTCAGAGGCTGACGAACATTTGCCTGAAAAGGACGTAATGGATTACTCAGAAGCGGGGCAGCAACAGCCAGAATACAACCCAGCAGAATCTGACCGGCCGATATGCTCTGGTTCAGCAGTAACCAGATCACTAACAGGGCTAGTGATAATAAAGGTGAAGGCAGCCAGCGAGTCATTCGGTATCCTCCATGGCAACATAACCGGGCACAACAGGTGTATTGAGCACCCGGTCAATATAACGTTGTGGTTGTTGCAGATCAGCAGAAACGCGCTGCAGGTAGCCGCTGAGCGGGCCGGCAGCAACAGTCATGCTGATACACAGTAATAATAATGCAGAAATTGGTGCTGCTTCTGTTGCCTGCAGACGGGGAGCAACCACGGCAGTAGACCAGAAAGTACGAACCCCGAAACGCATCAGTGCGATAATTGCTGCCAGGCCTGACAGAATAATCAGTGTAATCAGCACCCAGGTTAACGGGTTATGCAGTTGTTCGTTATGCTCACTGAGCATAGTGTTAAATAACGAAAACTTGGCAATAAAACCAGATAATGGTGGCAAACCTGCCATTATCAGCGCGCACCCGGCGAAGGTTAGTCCCAGAAATGCCATTGCCGCAGGAATAGCGACACCTGCAGATTCAGGTTTAGAGGCATCATCAATCGCGAAGGCCTCCATTGTCAGGGCCAGCATACTGGCAGCAGGTGTTCGTATACGGTCAATTAATTCAATCAACAGCATAAAAGTGGCAACGGCCAGTGTTGAGCTAAGCAGATAAAACAGTGCTGAGCTGAGTAATTCTGGCTGGCCGTAGCCTACCGCAGCCAGCAGAGTGCCGGAAGAGATGATGGCACTGTAGCCTGCCATTCTTCCTGCTTCCTGGCTTGCCAGCAGGCCTATGGTTCCAAACGCCAGCGTCAGTATGCCGCCAAACAGCAGGAACTGGCCGCCAAAACCGGCAGACTCGCCTGCGGCATCAGAAAACAGCAACAACCATAACCGCATAATCACATAAACGCCAATCTTGGTCATCAGTACCAGCATGGCTGCGACGGGTGGGCTGGCAGCCGTGTAGGTATTTGGCAACCAGAATCCCAGCGGCCACATGGCACTTTTGGTCAGAAATGCTACTGCCAGTATAGCAACACCGGTTTCCAGCAATACGCGATCCGTGCTGCCCAGCTCTGGAATACGTGCTGCCAGATCGGCCATATTCAGCGTACCGGCTGCACCGTAGATCAGTGCTATACCCATAAGAAAGAAGAAAGATGAAATCAGATTGACGACGATATACTGCATACCCGCACGGATACGGGTGACGTTGTAACCATGCAGTACCAGACCGTAGGAAGCGGCAAGCATGACTTCAAAGAAAACAAACAGGTTAAATAAATCGGCAGTCAGGAAAGCGCCATTAATCCCCATCAGCAGCAACTGGAACAGCGAGTGAAAGTGCACACCCACTTTACTCCAGCGGCTGTAAGAGAATATCAGTGTTGCAGTGGCCAGCACGGCGGTCAGCAATAACATCAGTGTTGCCAGCCGGTCTGCCATCAGCACGATACCAAATGGGGCAGCCCAGTTAGCAGCCAGATAAACGCCGATGCCATCTTGCCAGCCACCGGTATCTGTCAGTCTGAACAGCCAGAAGGCAGTTGCCAGCAACAGCAGGGTAGTTACAAAGCTAATGATAAATTTACGCTGGTGATGACGCTCATTTGTCAGTATCAGCACTGTAGCGCTTAACAGCGGCAGTACTACCGGAATAAGAATCAGATGGTTAAGCCAGTTACTCATTATTGTTCAGGATCCTTTTCTTTACCATCGACGTGATCCGTGCCTGTCAGGCCACGGGAGCCAAGTAATACCACCAGATACAATGCGGTTGTGGCGAAGCCGATAACGATTGCCGTCAGTACCAGTGCCTGTGGTAGCGGATCGGCATAAAGTGACGGATCAATGAGCTCTCCGTCCAGTGTCAGCGGTGGTTTATTTACCGATAACCGGCCCATGATGAAGATAAACAGATTGACGGCATAAGAGAGCAGCAGCAACCCGGTAATGACCTGGAAACTTCTGGGGCGAAGCACCAGCCACACCCCGCAGCTGAACAGAATACCAATAGCCAGAGCAAGTACCAGTTCCATTATCTTGTCTCCTTATTCTGCTCAGATTGTTCAGCGGCATTGCCTGTTGGCAGACGGTGACTCCGTACAGACTGGTGAGCCAGTGCTGTCAGGATCAGCATGGTTGTACCAACCACGACTGCAAAAACACCAAGATCAAACATAAAGGCACTTGGAAAATGAACTTCACCCAAAACCGGCAAGGTAACATGTGCAGTATGGCTGGTAAGGAACGGATACCCCAGGAACCAGGCTCCGATACCGGTAATGCAGGCCACGCCCAACCCGATAGCAATCCAGCGGTGTGGTTGTAACCGCAGGTGAGACTCGACCCACAGCGTACCGGCCAGCATATACTGAATAATCAGACCGACAGAGAAAATCAGGCCGGCAACAAAACCGCCACCTGGCAGGTTATGGCCACGCATAAAGAAGTACATTGCCACGATACCAATTACCGGTAGCAACAAACGTAAATAAACGCCAGGAATCAGCAGATATCCACTATTTGCTTGTTCTGCCGGTGTTTGCTGAGAAGCCGGATCGATGGTGTTTGATTGTTGCGCCGGGATGATAATGCTCTCCGGTGCAGGACGGAAACGGCGTAATAAAGCGTAAACCGTAAGCGCTACAATACTCAGTACAGTAATTTCACCGAAGGTATCAAAGCCCCGGAAGTCTACCAGCAGAACATTTACCACGTTACTGCCGCCGCCTTCAGGAAGAGCTCGTTCTACAAAGAAATTACTGATGTTGTATTGCGCCGGATGCAGTAATACAAAGTAACTGATCACTGTTACAACGGCACCGGAAATTACGGCTATTACAAAGTCTCTTGCCCGGCGGAGTTTTGCTTCACCACCGGTAATAAGATTCAGTTTCTTGGCTGAAATCCGCGGAGGTAACCAGCGTAATCCCAGCAACAGCAGAATGGCCGTAACAGTTTCAACCATCAGCTGTGTCAGCGCCAGATCCGGTGCAGACAACCACAGGAATGTCA
>CAZXTH010000014.1:9806-20648 GCA_964643585.1 uncultured Pseudoalteromonadaceae bacterium | reverse complement strand
AATGACACTGAGTAGCAGCGTTATTGCTGTACGGCATGTGAAAGAAGGGGAATATGTTGGTTATGGTGCCAGTTGGCGTGCCACCAAAGACACCCGTTTAGCGGTAGTGGCTATCGGCTATGGCGATGGTTACCCCAGAGCAGCCGGAAATATGTGCTCTGTGCTGATTAATCAACAGCGGTACCCGATAGTTGGCCGTGTATCGATGGATATGCTGACGGTTGATATAGGTGAAGATGCTATCCGATTAGGTGATACAGTAATGTTGTGGGGAGATGGGTTACCGGTTGAGGAAATTGCGGCACAGATTAATACCATTCCTTACGAGTTGCTTTGCAACATTACCAGCCGGGTGCAGTTTAGCTATATCAATGAAAGAGCAGAGTAACATCACTCCACTCTTCATCATAAACCGGTTCGATTCAGCTTATTTGTCAAAGCTGACTTCGATGTGAACCTTACCGAATTCAGAATCGAACGGCATCAATACTTTCGGGCCTTCACACTTGTGTGTAATCGTGTGGCCTTTACCTGATACTACAACAGGTGTTGCCATAGTGAACTCATAGCCTTTTTCGCCAAGGATACGCTTAGCGCCACCGGTGACCATATTGGTAATTTCGCCCACCATATCGGTTACATCATTATTGATGGTTTTAGGGCGTTCTCCCAGCATCCGGAACATGATTTCCAGCGCTAGCGACTCCTCAAAGCTGATTGAGAAAGAGCCCTTCACCTGAGCACCTACCATACCAATAAGGCCTGAAACATCTCCTCTGGCAATTTCATCTTTCTTTACTTTCGGTTGTCCCGGTGTGACAGTGGTATTCGCCATAGTACTTAATACATTGACAAGGGAAGACAGAAAGGGGTTTATAAACTCTACATTCATCTGGCATGCCTATCAGTTAACCGGAATACGATACTAATCTGTACAAGATTAGGGCTTTTCTCTTAAATTCACAAGCTATCTTATTGTTTTATAGTTACTTATTTTACTGCGTAACTGCACAGTCCCGGCAGGAACCATGTGCTTCAATTGTCTGATGCTTAACTACGAATCCTTGTGCAGCAGCCTGGCGATTCAGCTCTTGATGCAACATTGCAGAGTGCAGTTCTGTCACACTGCCACAATGGTCGCATATTAACAGCTGAGCAGGGTGGTGCTCCTCAAAATGATGGCACAGCATAAAAGCGTTGCTGGATTCAATTTTGTGGATAAAGCCCTGTTCGGTCAGAAATTCCAGAGCACGATAGACCGTTGCCGGTTTGGCGCTGGATTCTGTAGTTTTCAGCTGCTCAAGTAACTCATAAGCACCAATACCTCCATTAGTATCGGCAAGCAGTCGGAAAACTTTCTCTCTTATTGTGGTAAAACGTGCACCATTTTGCTCGCAGATACGGCGGGCGCGTTCGACCAAAGACTCCGTTGACATTAACGCATCTCCAGTTTGTACTGCAAAGCAGTGTAACATATCGGCAGTTAACTGCCATGTCTGATTATGGGATCTGCGGCTTTTGAAAAGCCAGATAAATAGCCTTATGTGTCTGGGGAAGGCTTGTCCTTTTGGGATTTTGCCTGTTCACGGTATAATGTGTCTTTATTGCTATTACAGCTGGGATGTAGCTGTAAAATACAGGAACCATACGCTTTGCAGGCTGAAACCTTTTACCACCGTTTTTCCGTTGCACCGATGCTGGATTGGTCCGACCGTCATTGTCGCTATTTTCACCGTCTGATGACTAAGCACTCGGTGCTCTATACCGAAATGGTGACAACAGGGGCAATATTGCATGGGCATGGGGATTACCTGGCTTTTTCATCTGAAGAGCAGCCATTGGTTTTACAACTGGGCGGATCGGTACCGGCAGATATGGCGAGAAGTGCACTGATTGCTGAACAACGTGGCTACCGTGAGCTTAATATAAATGTTGGCTGTCCGTCAGACCGCGTTCAAAACGGGATGTTTGGTGCCTGCCTGATGGCGCAGCCGGCACTGGTTGCTGATTGTGTAAAAGCGATGCAGGATGCGGTCAGTATTCCGGTAACCGTAAAAACCCGGATTGGTATTGATGATTCAGACAGCTATCAGTTTTTGCAGGATTTTGTACTGGCGATGACAGATGCTGGTTGCCAGCATCTGATTGTTCATGCCCGTAAAGCCTGGTTAAAAGGGCTGAGCCCGAAAGAAAACCGTGATATTCCGCCTCTTGATTATGCCAGGGTATATCAGTTGAAACAGGATTTTCCGCAACTGATGATCAGTATTAATGGCGGTATTACCGGTTTACAGCAGATTCAGCAACACCTGCAGTATGTCGATGGTGTTATGGTAGGGCGTGAGGCATACCATAATCCATATTTTCTGAGTCAGATAGACCACCTGGTGTATGGCGATAACCGTGCTGTACTGAACCGCCACCAGGTAGTAGAAGCGATGTTGCCTTATATTGAACAACATATCCGGAATGGCGGACGGTTATGGCATGTTGCCAGACATATGCTGGGACTCTTTCAGGGCTTGCCGGGTGCCCGGCAGTGGCGGCGTTTTTTAAGTGAAAATGCCACAGTAACCGGGGCTGCCCCTGATTTATTATTGCAAGCGCTACACAAAATACCTCGGGAATATTCTGAGCCTTCCATTGCTGGTTGAACGCATTTTTGACCATTTTTTTGTTAAATGTACTAATTTTTGGTTTTCCAGCTATTCCTATCGATGTAATGAATAGCGCTTTAGTAAGATATTTATTTAATAATCATATAGTTAATTTATTTTCATTTATGGCATGACCTTTGTAATCCTTCTGGCATAGAGAACCAGTGATAACTATTACGGTGTAATGCCGGAAGGAGAAAATAATGAATACTTATGATGCAGACCGTTGGTACCGTTCTTCAGCTTTTCGCAAAATTGCTGGGGTGTGCTCTGGATTAGCTGGTTATTATGAACAACCTCGCTGGCTGCTTCGTGTACTGGCTGTAATGTTACTGTTGATGTTTCCTGTGGCGACTCTGGCGGCATATTTTGTTGCTGCTGTTGTATTACCGCTTCGTTAATGTTGGTTAGCTGCTAAGCCTTGGAAAATGCAGGCGTATTGAGGTTACAGGATGTTAACCGGCATCTTCTGGTGTAAGATAAAGAAAAGCTGCTGAGATTTAAGGGGAATAGCCAGGTCTCTGCAGCTTCAGGCATAAACAAAGGAGAACTGTTATGCGCTTTATCTCAACTCTCTTTACGTTGGCATTATTGGTATTAAATTTCCCGGCTATGGCAGATGAGCTGGTGGTTACTGATGCCCAGATACGTGTTCCTATGCCTGGCAGAACGGTGACTGCCGGGTACTTTACTCTTACTAACCATAATCATGACACTGTGAGTCTGGTTGCTGCTGAAAGCCCAGCATTTAAACGGGTAGAACTGCATCAGCATGTACACAAAGATGGTGTGATGCGGATGGAACAAATTACTCAAATAGATGTGGCTTCTCATGCCAGTGTTCAGTTGAAACCAGGTGGTTTACACCTGATGTTATTTGAACCTCAGCATGAGCTGAAGGTTGGAGAAAGTGTCAGTCTTACACTGCATTTTGCTGATAAAACGACCCTGACAACGCAAATCCCCCTGGTAAGTGTACCGAAACGCTGAAGGAGCCGTTATGGATAAGCAAAAGCTGGCAATTGCCGGCGTACTGGCTTTATTGTTTGTAATGTTTGTTACCTCTTGGTGGGTAAGCCGTGAGCCCGCAGTATTATTACCAGAGCTGGAACAGAGCCGCAAAAAACTGGGTGATGATTATGTAACAGGCTACAGTACTGTTACTGCGTTAATCAGAGTTAGCGAAACATTGCTGGATAAGCCAGGTGGTTACCTGTCAAACGATATCATGCCGCCATTCAGTTTGCTGGATAATATGCCAGCATGGGAGTTTGGGGTATTGGAAATGTCCCGTGACCTGGCGCTGGCTTTACGTAAAGATCTCAGCCGTTCACAATCACAGTCTTCAGAAAACAATTATCTGAAAGTGGCACAGCCACAGTTCAATATTGACCATCGCAGCTGGGCGATTCCCAGTGCCGAATCCGAATACCGCAAAGCAATAGAACAATTGTACTTGTACCGTGCGGCTTTACAGGATCCGGCCAGAACCGATAATCGCTTTTATGCCAGGGCCGATAACTTGCGTGACTGGCTTAAAGCGGTAGAAAAACGCTTAGGCAGTTATTCGCAAAGGCTAAGTGCCAGTGTCGGGCGTGACAGCCTGTATAGCGGCAATCAGACAGAAGCATTTGCATCTCTGCCAGATGCCGGTGGCCGAATTCAGACCAGCTGGTGGAAAATTGACGATGAATTTTATGAAGCCAGAGGTGCAACCTGGGCATTGTTGCATTTTCTGAAAGCGGTTGAAGTTGACTTTGCTGACGTGTTACAACGTAAAAATGCCCAGATCAGCCTGCGGCAGATTATTCGTGAGCTGGAAGCTACGCAAGAACCGATATGGAGCCCGATGATTCTGAATGGCAGTGGTTTTGGGGTACTGGCAAACCATAGTCTGGTAATGGCAAATTATATTTCACGAGCCAATGCCGCTTTAATTGATTTATCTGAATTATTAACACAAGGGTAAATAGCAATGAAAAAACAGGCACTGATGTTGTCGCTGAGCAGCTTACTGCTGACCAGCGCTGTGCAGGCAGATACTTTGCTTGGGGTATATCTGGGTGGAGATGTATGGCGTACAAAAACCGAAGGGGGTTTTGCCAACAGCAATGAACTGCAATCATTTAATTTTAACGATAAAACGCAGGGCTCTTTTTACGTTGCGTTGGAGCACCCGATTCCATTACTGCCAAACATCCGCATTCAGCACAACAGGCTGGAATCACAAGGGCTGACAACGCTTGATTCTGCTTTTACGTTTAATGATCAGGTATTTCTGGCTGGTACAGACGTGAATAATCGGCTGGATCTGACAAATACCGATTATGTTCTGTATTATGAAATCCTGGATAACAGTCTGGTTTCACTGGATTTTGGTGTTAACGCCAAGCATGTGAAAGCAAAGGTTGATGTTGCTGACTCGGCGACAGGTGTGTTTTCTGCACATCAAAGTGCATCGCAGGTTGTGCCTATGCTATATACCTCTGCCATTGTTGGTTTACCGCTTACCGGTCTGGATATTTTTGCTCAGGGCAGCTATGCCGCGCTTGATGATAACCGCTTGTACGATGTGCAGGCAGGGATAGCCTATAAAGTGATTGATAATCTGGTGGTCGATGTCCGGGTTAAAGTTGGCTACCGTGCGGTAAACCTGAAACTGGATGATATTGACGATTTATATACTGATATTGATTTCAAAGGTGCTTTTGCCGGTATTGAAGTTCATTTCTGACCGACAAATCGTAATACCTGATTTCTCATTCAGGGTTGTGTAGGGGCAGTGAATACTGCCCCTGTGCTTTCATAAGGTTAATAGCTTGTGACAAGCTGAGAATGGCTTTATAGTAAATAGAGTTATTAGGATGCTGCAGGTCTGATTTTTTGGGAAATTATTTCAGACAGTTACTTTTACCAGTTGCTCTGGTGTCTGCAATTATGTTGTTGCTGACTGTGCTCTGGTATCAACACGAAGCTGAGCTGCAAAGGAAGTTGCAGATTCAGCAATTTACGGCTGCGTTGCAGATTAGCCTTCGGCCTTATCTTAATCATGCCAATACCGGGCAGCTGCAGGCGCATTTACGAAATGCTCAGTACGCCAGTTTTCTGCCGGTTAAAGCGATAGCACTGTATGATCAGCAAATAAACTTGCTGACAGCCACCGTCGATGCTGAACAACTGAGTCCTTACCAGCGGCAATTACCGGTTAATGGTTTTTTTCTTGGCGATGCCGGACGAAATCAGTTACTGGCTTTGCAACCGCTTATTCCGCTCCCCCCTGAATTCAGTTTCTTTAATGAGCCCCAATATATTTTTGAAAGCTATTATCTGCTGATTTTGCTGGAGCAAGAGCCGCAATATAGTTTTTGGCTGGTGCCTGCCAGTCTGGTTTCTTTGCTGGGTGTGGCACTGTTGCTGATTGTTCACTCTATGTTACGGCGGGCAACGCTACGTCAGCATACGGATATCAGCCTGCTGACACATAAACTGCAGCAGTTACAGCATGGACAACTAGACAGCCGGATTAATGAAGAACTGGTCGCAGAGTTACAGCCGCTGAAACAGAGTTTTAATGCACTTGCAGAACAGAAAGATACCGATTTACAAGTGTTGACCCGCAGGCTGAACGAGCAACAGCAACAATTACTTAATTACCAGGAAAGTCAGGATCAGGCATGGCAGCAATTATCTGATGTTACCCGTAATCTTGATTCAACCAGTTTGATGCTCGAGAACTGGCTGAAAAATTGCCAGATTCTGTTGCAGCAACAAACATTGTTATCTGAAGCAGAAATTCTGCGCTTACTGCAAAGTCAGCTGACTCTGGTGCAGCTACAGCAGCAATGGAAGTTACCGGTGCCGGGCATTATTGTTCCTGTTAACTGGCTTGGGCAGCAGCTTCCGCGGTTGCAACAGGTGATATCGCCGCTGATAAGAACGGTAAATATTATTGAAGGTGGAGAAAATGCCCAGTGCCAGCTTCAGTTGCCTCAGTCTTTACTGTCGCAGCTTTTGCAAGCGTTGCTGCAGGTTAGTATTCAGCAGGAAGGTGTATCAGAGCTGACTCTGAGGTTTATTGCAGATAACAGCCCGGAGCAGCAATTGCTCAGAATCAGTGTCACAACTGATGGGCAGGGGATGCCTGCCCGTACCCGGCAATTGCTACAGAGTATCGATCTCACCGATATAAAGTGGTACGAGGCTGACATAGCGGTTGCTGCATTGCTGGCGAAAAAGCTATCTGCTCAGGTTAATATTCAATCGCTGGAAGGGCTAGGCTGCACAGTACAGGTTAATATTCCGGTAAGAATGAAATCTGTTGCTCCGGCAAGCCACTTTCAGCGGTTACTGGTATTTGATGATGATTTTCAGCGCTTGTCTGAACGTAAAGCGGCATTTAATGCGATTGCTACACAGGTTTTGTTCTGTAGTGATGCTTCTGATCTTGAGATTCGCCGGAAACAAAATGGTTACGACGCTGCGGTTATTTTTCTGCCGGACAGTGCGCCATTGCCGTTACTGATTACGTTATTACAGCAGTTGGCGATGCAGGTGCCATTGCTGTGCTATTGTCCGGCTGCAGAACTGGCAGAGTGGCAGAAAGTATTGCCCAGTATCCCGTTACAGCAGATATTCTGTCTGGATAACATTTACCAGAAACTAAGCGAACCTACTCACTTTTACCCGCACTTGCTGGTTGTGGATGATAACCCGACTAATCTGGCATTCGTTCAGGCGTTATTGCGTAATCATCCGGTTAAAGTTGTGACAGCTGCATCTGCAGCTGAAGCATTATTACTTACCCGCCAAAAGCATTTTGATCTTATTCTGCTGGATATCCAGTTACCTGATCTGCCAGGTACAGAAGTGGTGAAGCAGTTGCGACAGCGCCCTGATTATCGTGAAGTGCCTATTCTGGCATTTACAGCCCATGCACTGGACAGTGAGGTTAAACAATACCGGCTGGCCGGTATGAATGATGTGATTCTGAAACCACTGGAACCGGCACGGGTAGTTGATATTCTGAAATGGTGCCGCAAAGCGGTCAGTGAAAAGTCATAACTTCTGACAACATCTGCCGCAAAGCACTAAGATAAGACTGATTAGGCTGAGTTGATAGCAAAGGTAATAACTCGGCACCCATAGGAGTATATTTATAATATTGCAGTACCACACCTTTGCTGTTTGGTGTGCAATTAAGGCTAAGCTGTTGATATTGCCAGTTCAGCTGTTGGCCTGGATCAAGCTCTCCGCTTTCAATTTCTGCACTGTGCAGTAAACCGATATCCATCAGGCTCAGAATTTGCGGATATGTCAGGCCAAACTGGCTAAGGTTAAGCACTGCACGGTTACGGCGGGTCAGCAAGTTCCATAGCGATGGTTTTCGCAGGTAGCCAAAGTATATCCGGTTATTGTGCTCCTGCCGGGAGCGGCAACTGAGGTTGGCAGCGTGCTGTAATGCCAGAGCTTCTTTGTAGCTCATCTGCCTTAATGTCAGTAAGGTTTTAAGCGAAAACTTTCCGGGAGCGGCTATTTCGCCAGCCAGAATTTTGGCCCACAATTGCTGCATATTCCGGTTGGATATATTTAGCACCAGCTCACAGAATTGCTGAAACCAGTCCGGATCGACATCTTGTTGCGATATATGCTCCGGACAATAATCCATTGCCAGCAACATAATACTTTCGAGGTTTTGCTGTTGCTTTTCCTGCTGTAACTGGATTCGGCGTTCAGCTCGCTGGCCGATTGAAAGGCTGCTGCCAGACCATAAACTGATACCTGAACGGGCAGCCAGCAAACGATGTTTATCGGTAAAAACACCCTGCTCCTCCGGTAGAGTATCAGCAGTTGTTTCCTGGGAAACCGATAATGGTGTTCCCAGCTGCGCTTTTGCCAACTGTAATAAACGTTGTTGTCCGGAAAGCCCGGGAATTTTACTCATTGCATCCCTGCCAATGTTGGTAATAGCTAGAGCGTTGGGTGTAGCTGTGAGATAGCAGCAAAGGGTATCTTGGCACTTTGCCTGTAAGCGGGCAAGCTAAACTTTTGTATGCTCTGAGTACCCGTTTTAATAGTTTTGCAGGCTGAGATAATGCGTTGCAGCTATGCGACTAATGTCAGGATAAGATTTTATTTGTTGCTTAAAATAAAATTTGTTTTAACTTAGGCTTTAGTTGTTCAAGCATGTATAGTTAACCGTGAATCATTAAAATTAAAGGCTTCATAATGATGTCGAGAGAAACAGATGAGGACTTTCTGTTTTTAGCAGAAGATGAGTATGATGCGCCTGTCAGGGAACAGATACTGGGCGAATGGAATCTGCTTATTGTTGATGACGACGAAGAAATTCATACCGTAACCCGGCTGGCGCTTAAAGACTTAAATGTGCTGGGTAAGCGGTTGGTATTTCATCATGCATATTCCGGTAAGGAGGCAATCCGTTTTCTGCAGCGGCGCAATGATATTGCTTTGATTTTGCTGGATGTTGTCATGGAATCTGATGACTCTGGTCTGAAGGTTGTGCGTCAGATCCGGGATGATCTTGGACTCGATGAAGTACGAATTGTACTGCGTACCGGCCAGCCGGGCTATGCCCCGGAAGAAAACGTCATTAAAGAATATGACATCAACGACTATAAAACCAAGACAGAGCTTACCCGAAGTAAGCTGGTTACGTCGATTATTGCCTCTATCCGTTCTTATCAGCAGATTCGGACGATCAATCAAAGCCGGATTGGTCTGCAGAAGATTATTAATGCCGGGGCTAATCTGCTTGAGCAGCATTCATTGCACGAATTCTCGGAAGGTGTTGTCACACAGATTGCTTCTTTAATCGGGCTGCATGCTGAAGGTATCCTGTGTGCTCAGATAGAAGATGATGGCAGTGCCAGTGACAATATTTATGTATTGGGTGCTGCCGGACATTATGCACCCTATATTAAATGTAAGCTGGACCGGCTGGATAATATCCGTATTATTCAACAAATAAAGCAATGCCTTGATGACCAGCAACATATTTTTACTGAGCAGGATACTGTTCTGTATCTGGGAAATGGTTTGCATTGTGCGGCAGTTTATATTGAAACAAACCGGCCAATAGAAGAACTTGACCGTCAGCTGATTCAAGTGTTTCTCAGTAATATCTCCGTTGGTTATGAAAACGTCACATTGTTTCAGCAACTAAAACACGCAGCTTATATAGATCCTCTTACTAAAACGCCTAACCGCAATGAGTTTATTCAGATTCTGCATGATACCCGCCGTTTTGACTGGTTTGGAAAAGTTGCTGTACTGATTGATATTGAGCATTTTTCTGATGTTAATGATGGTTTGGGACAGGATGTCGGCAATGAACTACTGATAGCCGTTACATTACGATTGATTGAGCATTTTGGCTCTACTTCTCAACTTGGCCGGGTTGGCGCAGATGTATTTGGTTTAGTCGGCTCTGAACTGGAACTTACGCCAGAAAAGCTCAGTGCAGTTTTCCGGGAGCCTTTTCAGGCATTTGAGCACTCCATACAGATCAGTGCAACCTTTGGGTTATGCCGGTTGCTGGATTCCGGTGAGCAAGGGCTTACCATTCTGAAGCATGTATTTATTGCCTTGAACAAAGCCAAGAAACACCCGGCGCAAAAGTATCAGTACTATGAACCCAGCATGGAAGAGGAAATGTCAGAGCGGCTGGCTATGCTGCGTATGCTGCGTAGTGATTTTGCGCTGGACAAACTGCAGTTGTGGTATCAGCCACAGATTTCGTTATCTACCCAGCAGGTTGTGGGAATGGAAGCTTTACTGCGCTGGCCGCAGGGGCCCGGGCGTTTTATTTCTCCGGCAGTTTTTATTCCACTGGCTGAATATTCCGGGCTGATTATAGAAATTGGCGGCTGGGTACTTGAACAAGCCTGCCAGCATATTCATCAGCTGGAGAAACATGGTTTTCCCGGGCTCAGAATTGCCGTTAACGTCTCAGTGCCGCAGTTCCGTAGCCCGAATTTTGTTTCATCAGTGATTGATTGTGTAAAACGCCATAATATTAATCCGCAGTTACTGGAGCTGGAGATTACAGAGTCGGTGGTGATGGATGAACCGGCTATTATTATTGAAGCACTGCAGCAGTTACGTAATTTCGGTATAAAGGTAGCTATTGATGATTTTGGTATCGGCTTTTCATCAATGAACTATT
>CAZXTH010000014.1:3642-9796 GCA_964643585.1 uncultured Pseudoalteromonadaceae bacterium | reverse complement strand
ACTATTTGCAGCAATTGCCACTTGATCGGATCAAAATTGACAGAACTTTTGTCAGTGATATTTCTTCCAACACCTGTGGTGTTATAGCAGAAACGATAGTACGGCTTGGAAAGCGACTTGGGTTGCAAACTATTGCTGAGGGTATTGAAACCAAAGAGCAGGAATGCGCCTTAGTTGCTATGGGTTGTGAGGAAGTTCAGGGATTTTTGTACGCTAAGCCAATGCCCGGAAATGAGTTACTGCGGTTTTTGGAGCGTGGAAATCAACCGGTAAGTAATGCTTAAGGTTGTTATCGGTAAATTATTGTTCTGAAGTGGCAGGCAAGCCCCCATTCAGGTTCTGATTAATCAGAAATGAAGGAGCAGAATATGGCAACCCGCATGGCAACCGCCCAAACCCGCAAAGCTAAAGACTATATGCGTAAGCTATGTATCCACTGGAGCCACAAGTTTGCTGTAACTTACGATGACAGTTTGGGACAAATAGATTTTGGTGAGCAGCGTACGGCTGAGCTGAAAGTCGGAGCAGAAGAATTACAGGTTACGGTAACCGCCGCTGATGATGCTCAGGTTGATAAGCTGGCAGACATTGTTGCTGAGCATATTATTCGTTATGCCCAGAAAGAATCGCTAACGTTTGATTGGCGGGCGCAATCATAAAAAAAGCCACAGTAAGTTATGTTACTGTGGCTTTATTATTAGGGGCTGTTTATCTTTGTTTATTATTTATGCAGCCGGCTGTTTTTAAGGCTGACAACCGCAAATGAGTGTGGTTTAGTGCGCTAAATGAACGATATTTGTGGGCAGGATGGCTTAAAAACAGCCACTGCCCGGAGGGTTGAAGCTAAAAGGGTCTATGCCTGCGTTGTCAACGACTTATTTGGATGACCAAACAGCGTCATTTCCGCCTTGCCCTAAACCCTTTTGGCGTTCAACATAAAAAATGAACAAAGATAAACAGCCCCTAACTGGGCGCTATTATTTTTTGGCGCGTTCAAATGAGCTGATAATTTCAGCTTTGGCTGCTGCAGCGTCTGCCCAGCCATTCACTTTAACCCATTTACCTGGTTCAAGTTCTTTGTAACGCTCAAAGAAATGCTGAATTTGTTTTTTCAGCAGCTCTGGAACATCGCCAATATCCTGAATATGGTCATACAGTTTAGTCAGTTTGCTGACTGGCACTGCCAGTACTTTAGCATCTTCACCAGACTCATCTGACATATGCAGTACGCCAACCGGGCGGCATTTAATTACCGCTCCCGGAACCAGCGGATAAGGCGTTGGTACCAGTACGTCAACCGGATCACCATCCAGCGACAGAGTCTGGTTTACAAAGCCATAATTGCATGGATAGAACATTGGTGTAGCCATAAAACGGTCAACCCAGACCGTACCAGTGTCTTTATCGACTTCATATTTAATCGGATCGGCATTTGCCGGGATTTCGATAATGACGTTAATTTCCTCTGGCAGGTTTTTACCTGCTGCTACATCACTTAAGCTCATCGCCTGTTCCTTACTGGTTAGTTTTGTGTCCGCTATTATAACGATAGCGGTAAAAATGGCTATTGCTGATGATACCCTACGCAGGTTTCTACTTCATGCTTTGAACCCAGGATCACCGCAACCCTCTGATGAATATCAGTTGGCAGAATGTCCATAATCCGCTGATAACCGGTTGAACTGGCTCCGCCTGCCTGTTCTATCAGAAAACTCATCGGATTGGCTTCATACATTAGTCGCAGTTTGTCCGGTTTGTTCGGGTCTTTGGTATCTGAGGGGTAAGCGAAAATGCCCCCACGGCATAAAATACGGTGCACATCGCCAACCATGGCTGCAATCCAGCGCATATTGTAGTTTTTGCCACGCGGGCCTTCTTTGCCTTTCAGTAAATCGGCAATATAGTTTTGCATTGCAGGTTGCCAATAACGCTGATTCGACATGTTAACTGCAAATTCTGCTGTATATTTTGGAAGAACTGCCCGGTCTTCTGTCAGCAGGAAGCCACCATAAGTTTTATCCAATGTGTAAAGACGGGTGCCTTTGCCTGTAGTCAGAGCCAGCATGGTTGATGGGCCATAAAGCACATAGCCTGCTGCCAGCTGTGCTGTGCCGGGTTGCAGAAACATGCTGGCATCATCTGCTTCTTTGTCTGCCGGGGCAGGAAGAACAGAAAATATGGTGCCAATCAGGCTGTTAATATCGGTGTTAGATGAGCCGTCCAACGGGTCAAATGTAACCAGATAGCGGCCCGCCGGATTGCCTGGAACTATGGTATCTTCTTCTTCAGAACTGATGGCTTTTACTACGCCGGTTTCCAGAATTACCTCTTTTAGCAACTCATTGGCAATAATATCGAGTTTTTTCTGGGTTTCCCCTTGAATATTCTCACCCAAGGTAGAACCTAATACTCCTGCCAGTTCTCCCTGGCTGACCCGGAATGAAATTTCCCGGCAGGCAGCAAGAATGGTTTTAAGCAGGGAAATTAAGTCGCTGTCGACTCCATCCTGTTGCAGTACTGGCGATATGCGGCGCATATAAATTGATCCTTTCTGAGTATTTTATGCTGTAGGGCAGGGCCGAGACCCTATAAGCTATTTTAAAGAATTTATCTGCAATTTACAGTTTTGATCGCGCGTAAAGTCGCTTTTGTTACAATAATCAGAAGTCTTCGGCAGGAAAAATTATGCATATTCATATCTTAGGCATCTGCGGTACCTTTATGGGCGGGATTGCTGCTATTGCAAAAGCACTTGGGCATCAGGTGACTGGCTCTGATGCTAATGTTTATCCACCGATGAGTACTCAGCTGGAACAACTGGGCATTGTTCTGACACAAGGGTATGACCCGGCACAACTTGAGCCTGCGCCTGATCTGGTGATTATTGGTAATGCGCTTTACCGCGGTAATCCTGCGGTAGAATACGTGCTTAACCGTGGGCTGCGTTACAGCTCCGGGCCGCAGTGGCTGTCAGAACAGGTATTACAGGATCGCTGGGTTCTTGCGGTGTCAGGAACGCATGGCAAAACGACTACCAGCAGTATGCTGGCATGGATTCTGGAATATGCCGGTTTAAAGCCAGGCTTTCTGATAGGTGGTATTCCGCAGAACTTTGAATGTTCAGCCCGGTTAGGAGAAACACCGTTTTTTGTGATTGAAGCTGACGAATATGATACGGCTTTCTTTGATAAACGTTCTAAGTTTGTGCATTACCATCCCCGTACACTGGTTATCAATAATCTTGAATATGATCATGCCGATATTTTCCCGGATCTGGCAGCAATTCAGCGGCAATTTCATCATTTATTGCGTACTGTTCCGGCAGAAGGGTTAGTGTTGTCTCCAGAGGCTGTACCTGCGGTAGCAGAAACACTGGCACAGGGCTGCTGGAGTGAACGGCAAAGCTACGGCACTGACTGGCAGGTTAAACTGGATGAACCTGATGGCAGTGTATTCAGCCTGTTTTTCCGGCAGCAATTGCAAGGGCAGATTCACTGGCCATTACACGGGCAACACAATGTGGATAATGCGGTGATGGCGCTGGCAGCGGCACGGCATGCTGGAGTGCCGGTTGCTGTTGCTATTGAAGCCTTACAGCACTTTATTGCACCGCGACGCCGGATGGAACTGAAAGCTGAGATTGCCGGTATTCGCGTTTATGATGATTTTGCCCACCACCCAACGGCCATTACGACTACGTTACAAGGCTTGCGGGCACGTACCGGGCAGCAACGCATTCTGGCAGTACTTGAGCCCCGTTCAAATACTATGCGGCTTGGCGTTCATAAGGCTGCTTTGCCTCAGGCTTTGCTGTGTGCCGATCAGGTTTATCTGTATGAACCGGCTAATGCTGGCTGGTCCCTGGCTGAGCTGGCAGAAAAATTACAACCGGCCGGTAAGTTATCGCACGATATTGATGAACTGGTCTCGTTGCTGACAGCTGATGCTGCCAGTGGTGATAACATTGTTATTATGAGTAACGGCGGTTTTGGCAATATACATAATAAGCTGATTACTGCCCTACAGCAGAAATGGAACCGTTGATGAATTCAACTACTGAACTTCGTGAGATTACCTTAGCCTTTACCGGCGCTTCCGGCGCAATTTATGGCTGGCGTTTGCTGGAATTATTATTACAGCAACAGGTGCGGGTGCATTTGCTTATCTCCAGTGCCGCCAGAGTGGTATTTGCAACTGAGCATACTATTCAGTTGGCGGCTTCACCGGATAAATGCTGCCAGCAGTTACGCGAGCACTTTAGCTGTAGTGAGCAATTACTCACAGTTTATGGCAAGGATGACTGGTTTTCTCCGGTGGCGTCTGGTTCTGCTGCACCCCGGCAGATGGTGATCTGCCCGTGTTCTACCGGAACCTTGTCAGCTATTGCCTGCGGAGCAAGCGATAACCTGATTGAACGTGCCGCAGATGTGGTATTGAAAGAAAGCGGAAAGCTGATTGTTGTGCCAAGAGAAAGCCCGCTCAGCGCCATTCATCTGGAAAACATGCTTAAACTGGCCAGGCTGGGTGTCACTATTATGCCTGCCGCACCGGGGTTTTATCATCAGCCGCAGCATATCAGTGATCTGGTCGATTTTATGGTAGCGCGAATTCTTGATCATCTGCACCTGCCGCATCAATTGATGTCGCGCTGGGGCTATCAGGGGGAAAAGAAGTGACTCTGGCTTTAGATATTCAGCAATTAAGTAAAGTATATAAAAGCGGTACTGTTGCTTTGCAGGGGATAGACCTGCAGGTAAATAAAGGTGATTTTTTTGCCTTGCTGGGGCCAAACGGCGCAGGCAAAAGTACCACTATTGGCATTATCAGTTCACTGGTGAATAAAAGCGGCGGTTCGGTGAAAGTGTTCGGGTTTGATACCGATACTCAGCTGGAAGATGCTAAAAGCTGCCTGGGACTGGTACCTCAGGAATTTAATTTTAACCAGTTTGAAACGGTATTACAGATTGTCGTTAATCAGGCTGGTTATTATGGTGTGCCGAAAAAGCTGGCCCTGGAGCGGGCAGAAAAATATTTGTCCCAGCTTGGTTTGTGGGATAAACGCCACCAGCGCTCACGTGAGCTTTCCGGTGGGATGAAGCGGCGGCTGATGATTGCCAGAGCATTAATGCACGAACCTGAGTTACTAATTCTGGATGAACCGACAGCCGGTGTGGATATTGAGCTGCGGCGCTCTATGTGGGAGTTTCTGCGTAAAATTAACCAGCAGGGCGTGACGATTATCCTGACTACGCATTATCTGGAAGAAGCCGAAATGCTGTGTCGCAATATTGCCATTATTGATAAAGGCCAGATTATTGAAAATACCAGTATGAAAGCGCTGCTGGGCAAGCTGACCAAGGAAACCTTTGTGCTGGATATGACACAGGTTCCTGATTCTCTGCAACTTGAAGGGTTCAGCTGGCGCCGGCTGGATGAACACAGTATAGAAGTGGATGTGGAAAAAACGCAGGGTCTGAACCCGATATTCCAGCAACTGACAGCACAACAGATTATGGTGTTGTCGATGCGGAATAAAGCCAACAGGCTGGAAGAGCTGTTTGTCAGTCTGGTCGAGAATGGTCGTGGAGATGTTGCATGATAAAAGCGAATTATCTGGTTGCCCTGCAAAGTATTCTGAATAAAGAAACTAACCGTTTTCTGCGGATCTGGGTGCAGACATTGGTGCCGCCTGCTATCACGATGGCACTGTATTTTGTGATCTTCGGCAGCCTGATTGGCTCCCGTATCGGCACGATGGGTAATTTTACCTATATGGAGTTTATTGTGCCTGGGCTGATTATGATGTCTGTCATTACTAACTCCTATGCCAATGTGGCGTCATCTTTTTTCAGTGCCAAGTTTCAGCGTAACGTAGAGGAGTTGCTGGTTGCTCCGGTACCCAATTACATTATTGTTCTGGGGTATATCGGGGGCGGTATGGCCCGAGGTATTCTGGTTGGCCTGATTGTGTCTGTGCTGTCGTTATTCTTCGTCACTATACAAATTCATAATCTGGCCGTTGTGGTGATTACTGTGATATTGACGTCGATGCTGTTTTCACTGGGCGGCCTGATTAACGCTGTTTATGCCAGAAGCTTCGACGACATCAGTATTATTCCGACGTTTGTTTTAACTCCTCTGACATACCTTGGCG
>CAZXTH010000014.1:0-3632 GCA_964643585.1 uncultured Pseudoalteromonadaceae bacterium | reverse complement strand
CCCGAGTTCTGGCAGTTGGTTGCCCGGCTGAACCCGGTTGTCTATATGGTTAATGCTTTCCGCTATGGTTTTCTGGGCGAAAGCGATGTCAGCCTGTGGCAGGCCTTACTGGTGATGGTCAGTTTTATTGTGGTGCTATTTAGCTATGCCATGTACCTGATCAATCGGGGAACCGGTCTGCGAAGCTGAAATCATCCGGGGTTTGCCGGGATAAAACCGGCAAGCCCCAGCGCTTAAATTTTTGCAGACATTTCGCAACAGTTGCAGTAAAGTTAGCGCCTTTTTCATCGCCTGATTCAGGGATTGCTGACAAAAGCCCGCAGAGATTGATGTATGACTGAACCAATAAAACGGCAGGCAGAAGCTTCAGAAGAAGCATTATGGCGCATCTTTACCGTACCCGAAGCCCCTGACTCTACTCTGAGCATTATCGAGCAGAATTTATCTCAGAATCTGGACGGTTTTCTGCGCAGAAACATCGTGGCAGTGGAAAAGCCACTATGGCAGATTGAGCGTGATTTTCAGTCACACAAAATCCCGCATGCACCAAGTTTCGTATCTGATTACGCAGAAAGCCTGATGCAGAAGCTGGTTGCGCATTCCGTTCATACCGCTTCTCCCGGCTTTATTGGTCATATGACATCGGCCTTGCCTTATTTTGTGCTGCCACTGTCCAAAATGATGGTTGGCCTGAATCAGAATCTGGTAAAAATTGAAACATCAAAAGCCTTTACTCCGTTAGAACGGCAGGTACTCGGTATGGTGCACCATATGGTGTACGGCGAAGGTGAAGGCTTCTATAAAAAATGGATGCACAGTGCAAACCATTCTCTGGGCGCATTTTGCTCCGGTGGTACTATCGGTAACATTACTGCATTGTGGATTGCCCGTAACCGTTTGCTTAAACCGGATGGCGATTTCCGTGGTATTAACCGTGAAGGTTTGTTCCGGGCATTAAAACACTATGGTTATGATGGTCTGGCAATCGTGGTATCTGAACGTGGCCACTATTCACTGGGTAAGGCGGCCGATTTGCTGGGTATTGGCCGTGACTATATTGTTTCAGTAAAAACCGATGAAAATAACCGGGTTAATGTCACTGAGATGCGCCGTACGATAGAAGACTTGCAAGCCCGCAATATCAAGGTAATGGCAATTGTTGGCGCAGCCGGTACTACAGAAACCGGTAACATTGATCCGCTGCATCAGTTGGCTGATCTGGCAGAAGAGTTTCAGTGTCATTTCCATGTTGATGCTGCGTGGGGCGGTGCAACTCTGATGTCTGAAAAATACCGCTATCTGCTGTCTGGCATTGAACGGGCAGATTCCGTGACTATTGATGCCCATAAACAAATGTATGTGCCAATGGGCGCCGGAATGGTAGTGTTTAAACACCCGTCATCTGCACATGCGATAGAGCACCACGCCGAATATATTTTGCGTAAAGGCTCAAAAGATCTGGGCAGTCAGACACTGGAAGGTTCCCGTCCCGGCATGGCCATGCTGGTACATGCCTGTTTACAGGTTATCGGGCGTGATGGTTATGAAATTCTGATTAACCGCAGTCTGGAAAAAGCCCGCTATTTTGCCACGCTAATTAAACACAATATTGATTTTGAGCTGATCAGTGAACCTGAGCTGTGTATTCTGACTTACCGGTATGCTCCGGCCATTGTACAGCAGGCAATGGGTAAGGCTTCGGCTGAGCAATTATGGCAGTTTAATGATTTATTGAATGGGCTGACCCGGTTTATTCAGAAGCGCCAGCGTGAAGAAGGAAAATCTTTCGTATCCCGTACCAGACTAACTCCGGTATGTTATAACCGGCAGGAAACCAGCGTTTTCCGGGTGGTGCTGGCAAATCCGTTAACGACAGATCAGATCCTGCACGATGTGCTGGTGGAGCAGGTGCAGATTGCGCAACAGGATAACGAGTTTTATCCGAAGCTGATTAAGATGGCGAAAGAGCTGCTGGCCTGATGGCCAGCAATAGTGCCTGGAACCTGTTTTTAACGCTGCAAAGCCAAAGTGCAGCAGATAGCGAACAGGTTCTTAGAATAACTGGCTGAATACCAGATACAGCGCTGCCAGACTGCACAGACCCGCCAGGCCGTAACAGGCAATTTTAGGCCTGATACTGTGAGCCAGTTTCAGATCGTGCAAGCCGTGGTGAATACGGTGAGCGGCATGAAATAATGGCAAACAGATAGCTGCACCGGCAACGGCAATCCCTCCTAATCCCCACAAACTGCTGAACATTAACTGGTGAATACGCTGATAAGCCAGCATATCCGCATCAATCAGCCCCAGCGGGTACAAAATTGCCAGCGATAGGATAAGTCCGGGTACTACGACAGCAAAGCAGACGCCTCCGGCACTGAATAATGCCCACCAGATGGGTTCATCTGAGCGTTTAAGCGGTGTATTCATAATATACCCCCGATAATGACCAGCAACAGCAGGGCTGTAAACAGAGTACCTGCCCACTGGGCTGCAATCATCAGCGATGCAGGAACCGTTTTACTGCCAATGCGAATAGGCATTACCCGTGGAAACAGTTCGAAGAAGGTTTTAGCATGATACAGGCTGGCAATAAATGCCAGCATATTCAGTGCGATAACCAGAGGGTGTTTCATAATCATCAGCCAGCTTTGCCAGCATTCTTCGCCCTGGGTCAGGCTGAATAACGCGCCCAGCAGGCAACCGCAGAAAAATAATAAGGGTAATACGGTGGCTTCGCGCAGCATATAGCGGGCGTAGTAATGATGCTTAAGCCACCAGCTGCGGGATAATTCCGGTTTATAAGACATAGTCAGCGTCTCCGGTTATGGCCTGAACATACTGATAACAAAATCTGTGGCTGATGCCACTTTCCCCTGATTAACAGCTGCTGCCGGGTCTACACCTTTCGGACAGACTGTTGAACAAAAGCCAACAAAGGTACAGCCCCAGACCCCTTCCGGGCGGTTTAACTGTGGCATCCGTTCTGCGGCGCCGTTATCACGGCTGTCCATATTATAGCGCTGTGCCAGTGTTAACGCGGCAGGCCCCAGAAACTCAGGGTTAAGCCCGAATTGCGGACATGCTGAATAACATAGCCCGCAGTTTATGCAGTTGGCAAATTGCTTATATTTTGCCATTTGCGCCGGTGTTTGCTTCATTGGCTGATCATCAGGTGTGGTTTTTCCGGCGATCAGATAAGGCTTAATCGCATTCAGGTGTTGCAAAAATACTGACATATCAACAATCAGATCTTTTTCTATTGCAAAATGAGCAAGCGGTTCGATTAATAGCCCTTTCGGGTAGTCCCGTAAAAAGGTTTTACAGCCCAGTTTTGGAATACCTTCAACCATTACCCCGCATGAGCCGCAGATAGCCATCCGGCATGACCAGCGGTAGCTTAGGCTGCTGTCGAGATGTTCTTTAATATAATTCAGGGCATCCAGTACCGAAGTGCTGTCATCATATGGAACCTGATAACTCATAATATAAGGTTCGCTGTGCAGTTCCGGCCGGTAACGCTGTACCGACACATCAAGTAATCTTGCTGGCATCAGTGTTTATCCTGTTGGGTTGCGGCTGCGCCGTAAAGACGTTCAGCCGGTGGCAGCAGGCGGTTGATACCAGCCTGC
>CAZXTH010000013.1:13136-21211 GCA_964643585.1 uncultured Pseudoalteromonadaceae bacterium | reverse complement strand
AGCTATCAGCCATGTACAGGGCGATTTGCATCGCATCAGCCCGACAGCAGAATTTAGTGGCCTAGCTCCCGGGCAGCAACTTGAGATTCTGGTGACATCTTCCCCCTGGCTGATTAGCTACAGCGATTTTATGCCCAGAGCGTTTATTACTTCCGGTACGTTAGCGCCGGAAATTTTCCGCAATACGGATACCGAATTGTTCAGGGATTTTGTATTACCGCTTAATCAACCGGAACAATTACTGCGTAATAGCGGTGAACCGGACCGCACAGTAAAACCGGATGCAGCAAGCCGTTTTGCACATTACCAATCATTGTCTGATAGCAATATCAGCTCGGGCAGCAGCAATCGTATTATTCCTGCCCCCTACTACAATAACCTTACATCACAACGATTCACTCTGAATAACAGCTGGCAGCTTGCCTTTGAACCTTCAGCAATTGATGAAGGTTCATACCTGCAACAGCAGCTGCATGCCCTTTATCAATTGCCGCTACAAACGACAGATTATCAACAGGTGCAGAAGTCTCAAATCAGATTGCAGCTACAACCAGGTATGGAAACGGGTCCGGAAAGTTATCAGCTTCTGCTGGAACCGGAACGTATTCTGATCACAGGTTTTGATAATGCCGGTTTATTTTATGGCGTGCAGTCGCTACTGGCACTACTGAATAACCAACAACCCCACCCGACTTTGCCTACAGGCATTATTGAAGATAAACCCCGTGCAGCCTGGCGTGGTCTGCACTACGATATGGCCAGAAATTTTCACGGTAAAGACGTTACTCTACGCCTGATAGAACAGATGGGCCGCTATAAACTCAATAAGCTGCATCTGCATTTGACAGAAGACGAAGGCTGGCGCCTGGAGATTCCCGGTTTACCAGAACTGACAGAATTAGGTGCTTTTCGTTGTTTTGATCTGGCAGAGCAACAATGTCTGTTAACGCAATTGGGAACCGGCCCGCATCGCTCAGGTTCCGGCAATGGTTTTTATTCTGTCAGTGACTTTATCGAAATACTGCAGTTTGCACGGCAACATCATATAGAAGTTATTCCGGAAATTGATCTTCCGGGTCATGCCAGAGCAGCAATAAAAGCAATGGAGCTACGTTATCAGCGTCTGATGGCGCAGAAAAAGCCAGCTGAAGCCAGCCGGTATTTACTTTCTGATCCGGAAGATACCTCACAATACCTCAGTGTTCAAAACTATACCGATAACGCTGTAAATGTCTGCCGGGAATCAACTTATCATTTTATTGAGAAAATTACTGACGCATTACAGCAAATGTACCAGCAGGCCGGACTGAAGCTCAACATTCTGCATATTGGCGGGGATGAAGTTGCCAAAGGCGCGTGGCAGGGGTCTTTAAGTTGCCAGCAATTATTTAATAACCCGGATAACCAGCTCAGCAGCGTGACAGATCTGAAACCCTATTTTGTCAGCAGGGTTGCAGCGATTACTGCACAACGTGGGCTGGCAGTGGCTGGCTGGGAAGATTTACTGATGAATGAACAGAATATTCCTTTTCGCCGTACAGATTTTGCCAATCGCACCATTATTGCCAACGCCTGGGATAACATCTGGGAATGGGGTGTTGCAGACCGGGCTTACCGTTTGGCAAATGCCGGATATCAGGTGATTCTGTCTTCTGCCACCCACTTATATTTTGATCACCCCCATGAAGCACATCCGGATGAAAGAGGTTATTACTGGGCCACCCGCTTTACTGGTCTGGACAAAGTTTTCGGCTTCCGGCCGGATGATCTGTACGCCAATGCAGATACAACCCGAAACGGTGAACCTATTACGGATCTAGTGGCGCTAACCGGAAAACCACTGACTAAGCTGGCTAAACCGGAAAATATTCTTGGTATACAAGGACAGGTATGGAGTGAAACAGTCCGTACCGCTGAACAGCTGGAGCAAATGTTATATCCGCGCTTACTGGCACTGGCAGAACGAGCCTGGCATAGAGCTGCATGGGAAAACGAGCCATCAGCACAAACCAAACAGGCTGATTGGGCAGCTTTTGCTGCTCGGGCCGGACAGGAGTTACAACGACTGGAAGCAGCAGGCATAACCGTTTACCTACCTCCTCCCGGAGCGGTGAGGCATCAACAGCAGCTTCGTATCAATACTCTGCTGCCCGGTTTACAACCTGAATTAAGCACAGACCAGGGAAAAAGCTGGCAACCGTACACGCCTGAAATGACTCTGCAGGAAAACGCATTTTTACTGCGGAGCCGTGCTGGTAAAGCCGTTAGCCGGGCGGTCAGTATTCCGACCAACCAGTAATAAAAAACCCGTGCTGCATACACAGCACGGGTTTTTCCGGTAAAGCATTACTTAGCTGAAGCTTCAGCCAGTTTCTGTACCAGTTTCTGAGTTTGCTGCAATGACATCAGATGAGCGTAAATACCGGTCAGGAAACCTGTTTTACGCAACTCCAGAAACACTTCATCACTTAGTTCATTCAGTTTTTTCTCATCAACGACATATAACCCATTAATGGTTCTTGGTTCATTATTAATCGTGATAGTTAATGTTTGCTGGCTTAATAAATCCAGTTCCTGCAACTTAGCAGTGAAGTTACGGGTAAACTGGCCTAAATCTAAGAATTCAACCATCTGCTGCTTACGGCTGGCTAAAAATTCACTTTCAGTTCCATCTTCATTAAACAGTGGCTGGCCGTCACCTTCAGTCACACGTGATGAACTTTCATCAAGTGCCACCAGTAAACGCTCACTATCAGGAGCTTCCTGAACCAGCACCAGCGGGTAATTGCGAATAGCACGCGGTACATACAATGGCTGCCATTTACCCTCTTTAATAAACAGATTCTGTTTAGCTTCCAGCCCCAGAATAGCAACCGGCTGGAAAGTCTCATTCTGTGAGTTCTTTACAAAAGCAACCGGGAACTCGCCGCCAGCAGCAACAAATTCATGAACCACTACAGGTAACATATGTTCCTGGCTGATGTGTTCAAACAGGTTAGTACCACTGATAGTGGTTTTAGCATGAGTTTCTTTATTTAACGCAACGATTTTTGGTGTTGAAGTCATATTACTGCTCTTACATTATTCCATAGAGAGATTTATAGTTATTTTGCCCGGCTATACCAGCCACAAAAAGCACAGTTTGCCGCTGTTTTATTACAACCATACAATACAGCACAGCCAACAGTTGGGCCTTATCATGCGTTAAGTCAGCCAGCTGATCAACCGTATTTGCTAAAATACAAGCTCGTTTATTACATCTAGTGTTTTTGCAGCTGCTTAATCAGCCACTGCTTTATAGCCTGCTCTCTCTCAAACTCATCGGCTCCCAGTATTCCTTTTTTTCCGTCAGGAATATGTGAGAAAACATCCTGATCCGGAGAAAAAACAAAGTGGTTAAACATAGCCTGCCATGCTTTTTTTCTGGAAGCAGGTAATCGGCGGATATGAAGAAGGCTATGCAACAGACTATCGAAAGGCGATGCTTCAGGGTCTGTATTCACTAAAGGCCCATTCCACCAGTAATTACAAAGAATATTAATTTCCCCGGCAGACTCAACCTGATGCCACCATAAAGCAGGTATATAAAGCATATCTCCGGCGTTCAGTTCTGCTGTTCTTGCATTGGCTAACGCAATTTCTGCTTTTGGAAAACGTTTGAAATCAGGCTCAGTAAAATTAACAAGACTTACAGGAGCTCCTGTTGGTGCATAATCAAGTGGTCCTATATATAGATTACCCACTTGGTCTGGCGGAAATAAAGTAAACTTCCGGATACCAGAAATCACACAAGCAAAATTATCTGCATCATCAAAATGTGCAGGAACCAACACGTTATTTCCTATCCAGATTCTTGGCTGAATATCCGGAGTAAGCCAAGGATTAACATTTTCAGTACTAAAATGGGGCAAACATCGAGACACTAAAGCACTCTGAGCAGCAATTCTTACCGCATCAGGCTTCCCTTTAATTTTAATCAACTGCTTAATGATCGCTGATATCGGATATTGTCTTTTCTGGTAATTAAAACCCGTCAATTCATCCAGGTAAGAAATATGACCTTTTGTCTCTGCTGACAGCAATAACGTATCAATGTATTCACCTGAATCCATTCCTGAGAAATAGTCGTATAATTGGTGCTCTGAACCAAGAGCAGCCTTTACAGCCGGCCAATGATTAACTGCTCCCCTGAAAACAGCAGGTTCATTCAATTCTCTGATATGCCCGACAAAAGACTCTGCAGTGACTTCACGGTATTCCGATATCTCTGATGACATGTGAAAGCTCCATTAATAAAAAATGGTCAGCACTACAGTGCTGACCATTGGAGATATGAGTAGAACTTTTAGCACGTCAGAACGACATTCTGATGCCTGCAGTATAGCGCCTGCCATTTTCATAGATTGAAAACAAGCGAGCACGGTCAGTATTAAACTCAACTACTTGCTCATCTGTCAGATTGACAGCCTCTAATGATAAAGCAATGCTATCAGTGAGATTATAAGTCAGGCTTGCATCAAGCTGACCATAATTATCATTCCACAATTCATCACCATTACTATGTAAGCCTTTGTACCACTCTGTACGATAGTTATACATCATCCTTGCGCTAAAATGCTCGTTTTCAAAATACAGGGTAAGGTTAGCCATATGTTTTGATGTGCCTTCTACCAAGCCAGATCCTGGCACAGCTAAATCCCTGTTCTCATCACGTTTTGCATTGGTATAAGTGTAATTAGCAATGACACCGTAGTTGCCAAATGCCTGTTGATATGACGCTTCAAAACCATCTGTTTTACCACCTAACCCATTTTCAGGTCGCGTAAAAGTAACATCAACCCAGACATCACCTTCTTCCCAGTAACGAGGTTCAACAAATGTTGAGTAGCTACGGTAACTCTTCACATCTTTATGGAAATAAGTCAGAGCTAACAATGATGAAGTATTGAAATACCATTCCCAGGACAAATCAAACTGATCAGCAATTTGTGGTTTAAGGTAGGGATTACTCGCCTGGCCAGTGGGTTGAGCAACATTGAGCGAACCATATGTCACAACTGTAGAAATATCATTCCAGTTTTGGCGAGCCATTACTCTGGCAGCACCAAAACGCAGAATCTGTTCATCTGATAAATCAAAGGCAATATTAAAACTAGGCAAGACCTCTCTGTAATCATTGGTAATTGTCTGCCACTCAAGTATTTCCGGGCGTAAATAATCCGGATCTGCAGGATCCAATTTGCTGACTACCGTTGCCAATCCCCAGGTTTCACCCGAGAATTCATAACCACCGGATTTCTGGCGGGTATCAACATAGCGAACCCCCAAGTTTCCACGGAAACCTTCACCTTCAAATTGACCTTCTACATAAAACGCCAGAATATCTTCTTGCACTTCCCAGATTTCAGGTAAATTCAGATGCTGAGCATAATCAGCGGCATACCCATTTAAGCCTTCAAAAGCAATCCGCTCCATTGCAGCACGATTATGCTTTAACTGCCGGGTCATATTTCCATTTGCTACTGCATCAATATTTTCTGTACCCGAATATAAACCACAGGCATTCCATGTTGAGCACTGATCAAAAATATAAGCCATATAATTAGCCTGCCCACTCGCAGGGTCTATGGTAGAAGGCCAGTGCCAGCTATAAGCTAAACGATCCTGGGTTCTCTCAGCCTGGCGATACTTCAATCCTGTTTTTACTGCAGAGAAAACACCAGCCTGAACAGGGATCGTAAAATCAAACTGCCCATAGTTTTCTTCATCAGTAGTGGGCTTTGAACCTCCCCAAATCCAGCCCGGAACAAAAGCTTCAGGGTCAGCAGCATCAACAATAGTAGAAGCGGAAGGTGTTTTCCCACGTAAATCAAATGAATAGCCGGTTCCTCCATCTGCAACATATTCCCATGAGGTTTCACGGTAAGTTCCACCTTTTGCTTTGGTATGTCCGAATTGGGCGTGAAGTTCAAAATGCTCAGCAGTATAATTTAAATCTAAATCTATAGATTTGGTTTCTGTTGACGAAACCCGGTTTATAAAGTTATAAGCGGCCTGCCCACCTGCGGCAAGTTCTCCGGCAACAATACTCCCATCTTCAACTACAACATTACTCAGACTATCAGCATGGTTATTAGGGAAAATTAGCCAGTTCTGATTATGGTTATCCGCATCAACTTTTGAACTAAGTACGTTCAGAACTATATCAAGATTATTTACCTGACGAGATTGCAGAGATAAAAACAGTGTTTCACGTTCACGGGATTGCTCAAATCTTGGCACCCCGATATGACTGGGAACTTTCAGATCTAAACTCGGGTTTGTAGGCCAACTAAGAACTTCAATCCCCTGACGTACCACTGTACGGTCCTGTTTTACTGCAGAGATCAGAACACCAAAATCTTCATTTTGATTTTTCCAGGAATAAAGGCCTGACAGTTGTGGATCCCATTGCTCTGATGATTCAGAGTACTGTTGTTCCAGAGATATATTTATTGTATTGGCATTAAGAGCAAGTGGTCTTCTTGTTCGCAAAACAACAGTTCCGCCAATAGATCCTTCATCAACACTGGCAACTGGTGATTTATAAACTTCAAGATCAGACACCAAAGCAGATGGTAGCATTGTATAGTTAAAGCTTCGGCCAGGATTATCAAGAATAAACCAGTCGGCAGTTGCAACTGTTTGCCCATTAAGTAATGTTCTGTTAGTTGCTGAACTGGCTCCCCGGACGGTAATCTTTTCCCCTTCACCAAATTCACGGCTCACACCAACCCCGGTAATCCGCGATAAAGATTCAGCAACGTTCTTATCAGGGAATTTGCCGATATCCTCTGCTGTCACAACATCAACGACTGCATTAGAAAAACGCTTAGCATTCAGGTTGGCCTCCTGAGATGCTCGTATGCCGCGGATTTCAATAACTTCAAGCTGTGGCTCAGCAGCTGTTTCCTGAGTCTGAGCACTAACTGGCGCGGAAAGTGCCATGGCAGCACATCCGGCCATAAGTCCTGTTTTTACGCTTAAAGCACACTTACTGATCTTGCTGTGCAACATAATCTGCTCCCGTTCTTTTTTTAATAATCGTTTTTAATTTTTAGTGCTGAATTTTATTGTCCGAACTAATGACAACGCTGTCATTAAAATTAACCTTATCAAAACTTACAGCCTTTGCAATACAGTAAAAGACGAAAAATTAGCCATTTTTTATAACGAAAGGTAACTTTTTATTTTTTAAGGAATTATTGCTGTATATTTAATTCATAAAAATGTTAAAAACATAAAATAATTTATAATTCAATGATTTTTATACAAAGTATCTGCTGGCAACATCTGAAAACCATGCTGTATTACAACCTGAACCAGCAATATAGTGATGTAGAGAGGGCAAAAGATGTTAATAGAAAACAACTGAAAAAATGACTACGCTGTCATTTTAATTACCTGTACGTCGTTAACGCACAGCAGTAAAATATGGCAGATATTCCATAAATTCTGTGGTAGCAGAAATTTTCTGAGTAACCTGAATGAAAGTAACCATAAATGATGTGGCTAAACATGCCGGGGTATCCATAAAAACGGTTTCCCGGGTGATGAATAATGAACCTTCTGTACGTAAGGATACTTACGACAAAGTGACAGAGGCCATCCAGATACTACGCTATCAGCCAAATGCTGCTGCACGGAATCTGGCCAGCGCACGGGCCTATAATATTGGTTACCTGTACGATAACCCGAATGCCTATTATGTTATTGATATGCAAAAAGGCTTGCTTGATGCCTGCCGGAAACATGGTTATGAACTACTGATTCACCCGACAGATGCCAGCGAAGCAGGTTTGGTGCAGGAAGTACTCAGCATGGTACAACATTCCAGACTGGCAGGCCTGATACTGACACCTCCATTTTCAGAACGCCCGGATATCGTGGAAGCATTGGAAGCACAAGGTGTAGACTTTGTACGGATTATTTCCGGCTCTACCCCCTCACCTAAACTTTACAACTGCGTTCTGGTTGATGACTTTACCGCTGCCTTTAAAATTACCAGTCACTTGCTGGAGCTGGGGCATACCGCC
>CAZXTH010000013.1:0-13126 GCA_964643585.1 uncultured Pseudoalteromonadaceae bacterium | reverse complement strand
GCATTTCTGGGGGGAGATCCGGAGCACAGTTCCAGTGGCGAGCGACTGGCTGGGTTTCAGGCAGCCCTGGCTAAAAAAGGTATTCCACTTAATCCGGATTTTATTATTGAAGGTACCTATTCGTTTGAATCCGGCGTTAAACGTGCCAGAGAGTTACTCAGCCTGCCAGTCAGGCCTACAGCCATTTTTGCCTGTAACGATGAAATTGCAGCTGGCGCTTTATTCAGTGCCCGGCTGCAACACCTGAATATACCGGAGCAACTTTCGATTATCGGATTTGAAAACAGCCCTTTCTCGCGTCAGACATGGCCTCCACTAACAACCGCAGATCAACCTAACAGCCTGATCGCCCGTAAAGCAGCAGAATTACTGTTCAGACAAATTAAAAGTGGTGGCAAAAAAGCAACACCACAGCCAGTGCCTGTTTTTATTCCGGAATTATTGCTGCGAGACTCCTGCGGAGCACCGCCGGAAAATACCCAATAAAAAAACAGAGGCTTTTGCCTCTGTTTTTTATCAGCTAAATTACCCCAGACTATAATAAGTCGGAGAATTAGGCCCCACTGGCCATCCCAGCCCAAACACCCACAGGAAGAAAAACGCTGTCCAGCCAATGAAGAACAGTACACTGTATGGCAGCATCATAGCAACCAACGTACCAATGCCCAGATTCTTCTGATAACGACAGGCCACCGCCAGAATTAACCCAAAGTAACTCATCATCGGCGTAATGACGTTAGTTACCGAATCCCCGATACGGTAAGCCGCCTGAATCACTTCCGGCGAATAACCAATTAACATCAGCATCGGTACAAAAATGGGGGCGGTTACTGCCCATTGCGCTGACGCAGAACCAATCATCAGGTTTACAAAAGCACAAATCATAATAAAGAACAGGAAGATTAGCGGCCCGGTCATACCCAGCGTTTCCAGCATTTCAGAACCTTTTACCGCGAAAATAGTGCCGAAATTGGTCCAGGAAAAAAATGCCACAAACTGAGCAGCAAAAAACACCAGCACAATATACATGCCCATTGAGCTCATGCCTTTTGACATCGCATCAATCACATCACGGTCAGTGCGCATAGTGCCAACAATCCGGCCATAAACATAACCCGGAATAGCAAAAGTGATAAAAATAAATACCACGATACCACGCAGGAAAGGTGACCCTGATACCGCACCGGTTTCAGGATGGCGCAAAATCCCCCACTCCGGCACGACAGTAATTGCCAGCAAAGCACTCATCGCCAATACCGCAATACCCGCACCTTTGAGGCCACGTTTTTCCTGATCTGTGAGCGTTTCAACTTTCTGTTGTTCCAACTCAGCCGGCGCATCAGACTGGTTATAAGGTCCTAATTTAGGTTCAACAATTTTTTCGGTAATAAATGTACCCAGCACAGCAACAACAAAAGTACTGGCCCCCATAAAAAACCAGTTAGCTTCCGGCCCAACCTGATAAGACGGGTCCAGAATATTGGCTGAAGCTTCAGTAATACCGGCCAGTAAAGGATCGATGGTGCCGAGCAGAATATTGGCACTGTAGCCACCGGAAACACCGGCAAATGCGGCGGCAAGGCCTGCCAGCGGATGGCGACCAAGCGAGTGGAAAATCATCGCGGCCATCGGAATAAGCACCACATAACCCAACTCTGATGCAGTGTTCGATAACAGACCAGCAAAAATAATGATAATTGTCACCAGACGCGGCGATGCACCAACCACCATACCGCGCATAGCAGCAGACAACAGGCCTGAACGTTCAGCAACACTCACTCCCATTAACGCCACCAGTACCGTACCCAACGGTGCAAACCCGGTAAAGTTTGTCACCAGATTTGCCACTATACGCTGTAAACCTTCAGCACTAAGCAGGCTAACTACCTGAATAACCCCATCCGGAGCACGGCCTGGTGCACCTTCAGGCCGCGGATCAATTGCACTTAATTCAAAATAAGCTGCAATGCCACTGCCAAATACTACTGCCAGACAGAAAAAGACAAAAAGTGTAATCGGATGCGGCAGCAAGTTGCCCAGAAATTCAACCGTATCGAGTAAACGCGTCATCCAGTTCTTTTTTACTGGTGGCGAAGCAGCCTGATGGTTGCTGGTATTTGTCATATTAAATGATCCCCTAAGTTCTAAAATGTAAAAATCAAATGCTTATCAGACATGAGCTGAATAATAATAACCGGGCATTTTTGCCTCTTTACCAATAAAGCTTGTATAACATGCTGAAAGATAAAAACATCCAGAATAAAACAGCCAGATAAGCACACTTTATTGTTTTTAGTTGGGTCGCAAATCTACCACAGCAGTCACGCTGCGCAAAGTATTCAGTTCCTATATGAGCATCCTGCAGATAAATCATTCTCAAATGGCCTGCAACAGCTTTTGCTTATCAAAGAACCATATGGTTTGAATATACAGATAAAATTCAAAGCGGCTCTTGCTTTTATCCATGATCAGGGCAAGATATTTTTCTGATTTAGCATTAATTAAAATTAAGGAATAAACATGGCTTTCGATTATGGAAGCGAATCCCTTGGCATCCGCAACCCCTTTAAAGCTGAAGGTCTGCTTCGTGCTGTGCGTGGCCTCATTGTCACCCTTATGGGGCTTTATCCTCTGCTGCAGGTAGCATCAGTTATTAATCAGGATAAAGCGCTGGCCTGGGTTTACGCCATTATTGGTTTTATTCTGCTGGCCAGTGGTTTACGAGCTCTGGGATCCGGAATATTTCAGATGCTGCGTTTCTTCGTTGGCCGAAGTGTTCCAACATCTTTGTCTTTCAATTACAGCAAATCTGAGCGTGAAACAGCCAAGCTGGAATTACCAGCCTATAAAAGTATTGATCTGGAAGAAATGCTGATGGGCCGTAAAAATAAAACCTTTGTTGAACCACAAGGTTTTATTTCCCGGTTGGTGCACACTCTGGTACCAAAACTGATTTTCCTACCATACCCTTTACGTAATCTGGCGCAGCGTTTTGCCGGCGCAATGATTGCGACCTTTGTTGCTCTGGTAGCTTATGCACTAACCGCTTTTATCTGCCTGACCGGCCTTGCCGGCAATACCGGTGATATTCTGTTGCCGTTTTTCTCATTTTTCCTGGTCATTTATCTGATTCTCAGCTGGCGTGCCGCAGCCAGAGTTTTCCGGCTGGCAGAAACAACCATCGAGACGCAAGGAAATATTAAGCTGGCCAAAATCATGGCTTTTGCCATCCTTGCTCCCGTAATACTGGGGCTTTTAATTAATTACCTGCTGCAATTCCCGGAAACACAACAGTTTATAGCTGAACTGGAACAATCAGGTATGGAAAGTTTTGCCGTTTATCCGCACCTGCTGCTGGTGCTGGTATTAATGCTTTCAGCAGGCGCCGCTATTTTTCTGTTGCTGAAAGAGCGTACCAACCGGGTACTGGCACAGACCAAGGTGTCTGAATACCGTGCAAACTGGCAGGAAAATATTCATCCGCGGGAATTATTCGTCAATATCGATAATATTGTGATGGCAAACCGCCGCTATAAAGAAATTCCAAACAGAATTTACCGCGAGCTCAACCCAAACCTGAATGAACAGTCATCCAGCAAAGGCGATTTCAGTGGCGAAATAATGATTGAAACGCAACCGGAATATACCCCGGTTGAACCCTCTGCCCGTTTCAAACAAATCCGCTTCTGGGCAGCACTTACTGGTCAGATATTATTGCTGGCAGGCCCGTTTATTCTGTTTTATCTGTTGTTTGAAGCAAGTGTAGTGATTCAGCTGTTTGATGCTTTTATTGCTGCCAGCGAACGTAACTCAGCCGCAGCAACCCAACTGGGCGTTACCCTGTTTAATGAAGGGCAATTCCTGCTGACATTATTATTTATCTGGTTAATTTGCCAGAGTTTTGGCCGCTTGCTGGAAACATACTGTCATACCTTCTGGGCAGAATTGACTTTCAACTCCTTGCTGGTTTATCTGAAGTGCGAAGGCACCTACACAGAAAGTAAACTGACTACCGGTAAAGGCATTTACGACTCTACCGCATCAGAAAACTATGTAATGCGTACCTCGCTAACACCGTGGATTATCAGCTCACGTATTACTACCAGCACTTTTGCTGACAGCGGTGCTAAAAACGTAGAACACCCACGCCATATCCTGGAAATGCAGGAGAACCAGCAGGAAATGCAGGCCATTCTGGATGATATCCAGCAATTCCTGAAAGCCCGCGAAACGATTGCCAGTATCAAAAATCATCAGGATTTATCAAATACTGAACAGATTTACCAGATTAACCAGCAATCCCGGGCTATGCCGGTAACGTCTGATCAGGCATTACTGGCAAATCCACAGGAAGACGCTGAAGGCAGTACAGCTGTAGCACCTTCGATACAGCCACCAGAAAAGCCGCAAACATAAAGGTTTAAGAATAAAGGCTGGCTTTTTATTGCCAGCCTTTATTAAAGCCTCTTGCTGATGCAGATACGCAAATATAAGCCCCGTCATTTGGTATTCCTGTCACTTTATGCCAGACTTAACACCCCGGCAACTTTGACAACACAGCTATGTTACTGCGTATAACTATTCTGCTGTCTTTGCTCTGCCTGTTGGCACCTGTCAGCCATGCAGAACGTATCAGTATTGTCAGCAGCAATTACTACCCACATTATGGTGAAGAACTCCCACAACAGGGCGCTGTGCTGGAGATAATTCGTCGGGCTTTTGCCCTGCAAGGTGTTGAAACCAACATCACTTTCATGCCATTTGCCCGGGCATACCGCGAAGCTCAGACTGCAAATTATACGGCTCTGGCAGCCCCCTGGTATGACGAAGTTCGGACTCAGTATTTTTTTTACTCAGAACCACTTTACCCAAATCATTTGGTTTTCTTTAAAAAGAAACACCGGCAAATCACTTATCAGAATTATCAGGATCTGGCGCAACAAGGATACCGTTTAGCGGTTGTTCAGGGCTACTCACAACCACAGGGATTACTGGAAAGTGGCCTGAAAATTGAGAAAGTTGCCAGTGACCAGCAAATGTTTCAGATGCTGGCACTGGACCGGGTTGATCTGGTTATTGCAGATCGTTTAAATGGCATGTACCAGTTGCAACGCTATTTGCCACAGCAGCAGCATAATTTCGACTGGCTGCACCCGGCGGCTGAAATACGCCCTATGTATCTGATGCTATCCAGACAGGATAACCGCTCTGAAGAACTATTAAACCGCTTTAATCGCGGGCTGAAACAGCTGAAAGAATCCGGGCAGTATCAGCAGATCATTGATGACCTGCTACCCCAGCATAATTAAGGTATTGCTGACTTTGTTATAGGCAAAGCCAAACATCAATAACGGGGAAACATCACCAGATGGTTCAGATCAAGCCGGATCCCTATTTGTTCTCCGATACTGTGATTATGATGACTTAGTGCCAGACACAGCACTTGTCCACCATCTGGCAATGCCAGAGTGTAGAGGATATGCGAGCCACGAAACGCCTTATCAGTTACAGTTGCAGTAACTCTGCTCAGATCATCATGCACAATATCATCAGGGCGGATAAGCACATCAACTTTATCTCCCGCTTTTGCTGCATCCGAATAATATTGTTTAAAAATGCCCAGACTGGTTTTTACCTGTTGTTCATCCAGTAACTCACCGGGTAACAATACTCCACGCCCGATAAAATCAGCTACAAAACGGCTTGCTGGCTTGTGGTAGATCTCATAAGGGGTAGCCCACTGCTCCAGCACCCCGTGCTCCATTACACCTATCATATCTGCCATGGCAAACGCTTCTGACTGATCATGAGTAACCATAATGGCAGTAATCGATAATTTTTTCAGAATCGCGCGGATATCGCGCGCCAGAGCTTCCCGTAGCTCTGTATCCAGGCTGGAGAACGGTTCATCCAGCAATAATACCGAAGGTTCAGGTGCCAGAGCTCTGGCCAGCGCTACCCGCTGTTGTTGACCACCCGATAGCTGATGAATATAACGTTGCCCCAGATCAGGTAACCCAACCAGCTGCAATAACTCTTTTACCCGTTCTTTACGGGTTGTTTTGCTGAGTTTTTGCAAACCAAAGCTGATGTTATCGGCTACCGTCAGGTGTGGAAATAACGCAAAATCCTGAAAAACCATGCCAACATGACGTTCTTCCGGCGCTTGCGTATAACCTGCGGTACTCACTTCTTGTTGCTGTAGAGTAATGCGCCCGCTGCTGACAGGTTCAAACCCCGCAATAGCACGTAACAGCGTCGTCTTACCACAACCTGACGGACCAACCAGGCAACCAATTTGCCCCTGAGCCAGCGACAACGAAATACCTTTCACTACAGTATGACGGCCATAAGATATAGCCAGCTGTTCCAGAGATAACATCATTAATGTCCTTTACTGCGTTGTTCTACCGAACGGGCCAGCCAGATCACCGGCAGCAATCCAACCAGCACAATAGCCAGTGCCGGCAAAGCCGCATCAGCCAGTCGTTCATCAGAAGCCAGCTCATGTGCTCTTACTGCCAGCGTATTAAAATTGAAAGGTCTTAAAATCAGCGTTGCAGGTAACTCTTTTAATACATCAACAAATACCAGCAATAAAGCCGTTAATACACTACCGCGCAATAATGGCACATGTACCCTGCCTAAAACCTGCATTGGCGAACACCCAAGAGACCGGGCGGCATTATCCATCCCCGGTCTTATCCGTTCCAGCCCGGCTTCAACACTGTGCAGAGATACCGCCAGAAAACGCACGCTATAAGCCAGTACCAAAGCAACCAGCGTTCCTGACAGCAATAAGCCGGTACGAATGCCAAACCATCTTTCAGCCAGTAAATCGATATGCGTATCCAGCCAGGCCAGCGGTATCATCACCCCAATTGCAATAACAGTACCTGGCACTGCATATCCCAGCGCGGCAATTCTTACCGGGGCCTGTACCACAAAGTCATGCCGTAACCGTTTAGCATAGGCAAACAACAATGCCAGTAAGACCGACACCACTGCTGCTATTGCTGCCAGTGAAAAGGTATTCCAGACCAAGGTAAAGAAACGCTGATCCAGCATATGCTCCCAGGTTTGCAACGCCCAAAAACCTAACTGTGCTGCCGGAATAATAAAACCGAATAACACGGGCAGCAGACATAACGTAAGAGCAACCATCTGCCGCCACGGCGACAACATCCGCCGCACATTAACCTGACGCTGCCCCTGATAAAAATAACGGATCTTGCGGCGAGACCAGCGTTCCAAAAACAGCAGTAATAATACAAAGCTGGTTAGCAATGCCGCCAGTTGTGCGGCTGCCACACGGTTACCCATACCAAACCAGGTACGGAATAAACCGGTAGTAAACGTGGGTAAACCAAAATACTGCACAGTACCGTAATCAGCCAGCGCTTCCATCATCGCCAGCGCCATGCCGGTTAGCAAAGCCGGACGAGCCAGAGGTAAGGCGACTTTCCAGAAATGCTGGCGGGGTGTCATCCCCAGCGTTCTGCTGGCTTCCAGCAAAGAAGAAGACTGTTCACGAAATGCATTTCTCGCCAGCATATAAACATAAGGGTACAACACCAGCGACAACATCAGTATTGCACCGCCCAGAGAGCGGATTTCCGGAAACCAGTAATCACCAAATGACCAGCCAAACCATTGCCGTAATGCACTCTGCACCGGACCAGCAAAATCCAGCATCCCGGTATAGGTATAGGCAATAATATAAGCAGGCATGGCTAATGGCAGCAACAGCAGCCATTCCATAATGCGGCGCCCGGTAAACTGGTACTGAGCAACCAGCCATGCTGTTCCGGTGCCAATAATTAATGCACCGGCTCCGGTACCCAGAGCCAGTAACAGAGAATTTGTCAGATAATCAGGAAGTACCGTAGCACGCAAATGCGCCCAGACTTCCGGTTGAGGGGATAAAAAACTACCAAACACAATCAGTACAGGCAGTGCCAGCACAAAAGCCGGCACCAGTACAGACCAGCGCCAGAGATCAGCCCAGGCTTTCAACATCCGGCGCAACTCCTTGTATTACAACAACTCAGCAAGCAATTATTTCCAGCCAGCCCGGTCCATTACACGGATAGACTCAGCATTTAGTTCACCTAATTTGTCCAATTGTAACTGGTCAGCTTTAAATTCACCAAATGCCTGCAGAATATCACTGGCTTTTACGCCGGGGCGAACCGGATATTCATGGTTTGTTTTGGCATACCATTCCTGAGAATCAGCCTGCACCATATACTCCAGCAGTTGCACTGCCTGCTCTTTATTAGGAGCAAACTTCGCTACACCGGCACCAGAGATATTAACATGGGCACCACGATCTTGCTGATTAGGCCAGAAAACCCGTACTTTTTCTGTTACGGTTTTTTCTGCAGGGTCTGCCAGCATCCGGCCCAGGTAATATGTATTGGCTATCGCAATATCACACGCGCCAGCTGCCGCTGCTTTAATCTGATCGCGGTCTCCACCTTTTGGCGGCATCGCAAAATTAGCGACAAAACCCTTAGCCCATTTATCGGTCTGTGCAACACCATCATGTGCAATAAGTGCTGCAACCATAGACTGGTTATAAATATTGTTGGACGAACGTACACAAATACGGCCTTTCCACTTTGGATTAGCCAAGTCTTCAATAGTAGACAGCTCCGCCGGGTTCACTTTGCCTTCAATATACATAATCGGGCGGGCACGCATGGTCAGGCCGTACCATTGTCCGGCAGGATCCCGTAATGCTTCCGGAATAGCAGCAGTCAGTTGCTCAGATTCAACAGGCTGTAACACACCTTGTTGCTTGGCACGATATAAGCGACCAACATCAGTACTGATCAGTACATCAGCCGGACTATTACGACCTTCACTGGCAATACGGCTGATCAATTCATCCGGGTTACCGGTAATCAGATTAACCTTAACACCGGTATCCGCAGTAAATTTATCCAGTAAAGGCTTAATCAACTCTTCCTGGCGCGCAGAATAAACATTTACCTGAGCAGCATGCAGCTCAGCAGTTGTCACGGTAAGACCAGCCAGAGCAGTCCATAAAAGCACCGCAGCCTGTTTTAATTTCATATGCTACCTTCCTGTTATCAGCTCAAACGAGCGCTATCTAAGCATAAACGCGAATTGTTCTCAATAAAAACCGGTACAGATGACCACAAAAACCGTTGAAATACACAACAGAACGATTTTACCGCAGCAGACGTTCTGCCAGACGCAAGCTTTTCCGGTTGATATATCACAATATGCTAAGGTCCGGATTGTCATAAACATCGACAATAATAAGGTATCACAATGAAGAATCGATCGTTGCTATATAAAGGGTTATTCAGTGCACTGTTGCTTAGCAGCAGCCAGTTGCTGGCCGATACCCGCCCTATCACATCACAGGATTTATGGCAGGCTGCACGCCCGGGGTCCCCGGCTGTCTCTCCGGATGGTAAACAGGCTGTGTTCCCGCTGACCCGCTATAGCCTGGAAACAGACAAAGCAAATGCCGATCTGTATCTGCTGGATATCAAAAATGGTAACAGCACTCAACTGACCTTTCTTGAAGAAAGTGAAAGCAGCCCAATCTGGAGCCCGGACGGTAAACAGCTGGTTTTTACAGCCCGCCGCGGTAACAGTAGCAACCAGCTGTTTATTATGTCACTGCAAGGCGGCGAAGCCCGCCAGCTGACCAAATTACCGGTTGGAGTGTCTGCCCCGCAATTTACCCCTGATGGTAAAAGCATCATTTTTATGGCACAAGTCCCCGCTGCATTTAATGGTGACTTTGCCACACTGGAAAAACAGCTTAAAAAAGATCGCGACAATAAAGTCAGCGCTAAAGTGACTGAAAACCGGGTTTACCGCTTTTGGGACAGCTGGCTGACGGATGACCGGTTCCCACGCCTGTTTAAACTGGATCTGGCAAGCTTGCAGGTATCAGAGCTGACTCCAGGCTGGAAACGCTGGTTCTCAGTCGGTGGCGGCGTGCAATATGATATTGCGCCTGACAGCAAAACACTGGCGCTGAGTATGGTCACCAGTGAACCACCGTTCAACAGCCTGAATAACGATATCGTGCTGCTGAAACTGGATGGCAGCGGCGAATTTACCAATATCACTGCCGATAACCCGGCACGCGACAGCTCACCGTTGTTCAGTCCGGATGGCCGCTATCTGGTCTATGGCGCACAAAGCCGTACTGATTTTTATGCCGATACCGTCAAGCTAATCCGCCATGAACTTAAAACCGGCAAAAAAACCACACTGGCAGCCGAAATGGATCTGTCACCTTCTGACTGGCAATTCAGCCGTGATGGCAAAACCCTGTATTTTGTTGCCGGTGACCGGGCAAAACAGTCGATCTTTTCATTACCGCTATCTGGTGGTAAAGCTAAAGAAGTGCTGCGTAATCAAACAAACAGCGCTGTCCGGGTTGCTGCCGATAACCAGCTGATTTTTATTCAGGACGGCATCAGCCAGTTCCCGGAAATTCATCGTATTGGTACTAATGGCCGCAATCTTACTGCACTGACGTCATTCAACCAGCCACTACAGCAACAAATTGCCTGGGGTAAAGTAGAAGAAGCCGAATTCACCGGTGCAGATGGTAAAGCCATTCAGATGTATATCATCTATCCGCCAAACTTTGATGCCAGCAAAAAATGGCCATTACTGAACCTGCTGCACGGTGGCCCGCATGGTTTCTTCGGTGACGGTTTCAGCTTCCGCTGGAATCCCCAGGTATTTGCCGCACCGGGTTATGTCACCATCATGCCAAATTTCCATGGCTCAACCAGCTTTGGCCAGGCCTTTGCCGAATCAATCCACGGCGAACACCCGACCAAGCCTTTTACAGACAGCCAGGCAGCCGTTGATTTTATGCTGGCAAAAGGATTTATTGACGAAAACCGCTTAGCCGCAGCGGGTGGTAGCTACGGCGGCTATTTAGTCAGTTGGATCGCCGGTCATACTGACCGCTACAAAGCGCTGATTAACCATGCCGGTGTTTACAACCTGATGGGCCAGTTTGCCTCTGATACCACCTCAGGCCGGGTTCACGCCTACAATGGTTCGCCATGGGACGGACTGGACAGAATGCTGCAATGGAGCCCAGCCATGCATGCCGATAAATTCGTTACGCCAATGCTGGTCATTCACGGCGAAAAAGACTACCGCGTACCAGTCACCCAAGGGCTGGAAGTTTATGGTGTGTATAAAGGCAAAGGCCTGGATGCCCGCTTAGTTTACTTCCCTGATGAAAACCACTGGATCTTAAAACCGAACAACTCCGTATACTGGTTTAAAGAATTCCACGGCTGGCTGGAAAAATACCTCGGTACAGGCGCAACCGAGTAACCCTCCCACATAAAAGCCACCTGCTATTAAGCAGGTGGCCTGATTTATCAATATAATCAAGCACAAACCACTCTGTTTCCTTTCATTTAGGATAATTGTCTTATTTCCTTTCGGCTGCTTCCGCAAGTGTCTTTTCCCATAATCTGAAAACTGGGCATAAGTCATAGCAAAATGATATAAATGTGATAATTTATGATTTATTTTGCAAAAAACTTTATTACCTAATACTCATTACATGCCATATGGCAAATTTCCATTAACGAAAGGAAGATTGTAATGAAACTAGAATTACACAAAAAACAGCTGGTGAACCTATCACAAGATGCGCAAATCCTTCCAAACGAGCTTACCCCGCAAATTGGTGGTGGTGCAGTAACAGAATGGTGCCCACAACCTTCTGTTGATAGCCCAAACAGACCAGGTTGCCATATCTCTGATCCTACAGGTTCAACACGCCCTTGCTGCCAGATTCCTTAAAGGTATCTCTGAATAAATAAGACAAGGAGCATTTAGATCCTTGTCTTCACAAAAACATGATAAGAGGAATATCTGAATGAAACTGGAGTTACATAAAAAACAGCTGGTGAACTTATCACAAGATGCCCAAGTTCTTCCAAACGAACTCACCCCACAAATTGGTGGTGGTGCAATTACTCAACAATGGTGCCCTGAACCTTCGGCACACAACCCGAATCAACATGGTTGTCCGGTGTCTGATCCATCGGGTTTAACTATTCACTGCTGTCAGATTCCCTAAGGAAAATAAGGCAGTATGTTTTGTTTCTGCTTTCTATAAAAGCGATACCTTAGTTGTCCAATTCCTTAACATAATCACGTAAAACATAAGAAAAACGCCTTAAACACTTGTTTTACGATAAATTCAGGATGATACAAATGAAACTGGAATTACATAAAAAACAACTGGTAAATCTTTCTAAAGATAACAACGTCTTACCAGATGAGTTAACACCGCAAGTAGGCGGGGGTAATAACACGGTTTGGTGCCCACCTCCTTCTGTTGATAGCCCTAACAGACCTGGTTGCAATATTTCTGATAGACAAGGTTTAACAATGGCTTGCTGCGAAATACCTTAAGCTTTAGTTACAGGGAGTTCTACTCCCTGCTCTATAGAGCTTATACATACAACCACTTTATAATAAGAAATAGCAGTTAAGGGTTACGATGCAGCCAATAAGTCCCGCTAATAATATAGAAACGATTATCCAAAGTATCATTATTCAAATTCAACAGACATTAAGTGAGCCTTCCAGTTCAGGGCTCTTGGAAGGCACTGCAGGGCAACTACTTTTCTTATGGCATGCTGGTAAGTTATTTCCAGAACAGGTTTCTGAACAGTTATTTAATCAGTGCTTATCACAATTGGATAGCATCGAATATCACCATCATTACCGAATATCCTTTGGAACGGGCATGCTGGGTATAGCCTGGTTATATGAAACCCTGCTACAGGAGCAGGCAGATAATTACCAACCAGAGTTTAACCAAAATACCGATATCCTTGTACAACAGTATCTGGAGCAAGTTTCAGATAATACAGATATTGAATATGTATTTGGCCTTAGTGGAATTGCAGTGTATCTGGCCAGAAGGAATCGTTGCCAGCAAGCATTTGATTGCAGTGAGTCATTGATTTTAACATTAGAGAAACGGGCACATTTCTTTAATGAAGCATCTTGTGCCTGGAGTACCCCACCTTCTTCGCTCTACCGCTTCAATAAAGACAATAACAATCCTGAATTTAACCTGGGG